>NZ_JATABG010000009.1:0-30203 GCF_036533755.1 Vibrio sp. M260118
GCGATAGCGGCTATTCAAAAACTGGCGACGGGAAAGTTTCATGTCGAGACTGCCAAGTTACACCTGTTCGATGGATTGAAGCTGCAATGGCAAACCATGGCGATAAGTAAAGACAAACAGTGCCAAGTGTGTGCTCGGATTTAGCTTATAAGTAGTGGGCAGAATTAAGAGAGTTGGAAGCAATGACGTTATCAAAACAACAAACAACACAAATGACCGCTGCTGACTTAGATGTGATCACTATTGTCATCAATGACCAGTCACATCAAGTTGCCAGTGAGTCGAATCTACAGCAAATCATTGGTCAATTTGCGCTGCCTGAAATGGGCTGTGTTTTTGCCATTAACAACAATGTTGTGCCGCGCAATGAGTGGGCTAGCACAGTTCTTTCACAGGGAGATAGGATCTCTTTGTTTCAAGCGATCGCAGGGGGTTAACGTCGATGCTTAAAATTGGTGATAAACAATTCGAATCAAGACTGTTCACAGGAACAGGGAAGTTTGCCAATAGCCGATTAATGGCAGAAGCGATTCAAGTGTCGGGTTCTCAACTTGCGACCATGGCGTTAAAGCGTGTGGATGTGAACGACCAACAAGATGATATTTTGCTGCCGTTAGTGCAAGCGGGAGTGAACTTGTTGCCGAACACCTCAGGTGCAAAGAATGCTAAAGATGCTGTGTTTGCTGCACAACTGGCGCGAGAAGCGTTGGGCACTAACTGGCTAAAACTGGAAATTCATCCAGATCCTAAGTACTTAATGCCGGACCCAATCGAAACGCTAGCTGCCGCTGAGCAATTGGTTCGTGAAGGCTTCATTGTGCTTCCTTACTGTCATGCTGACCCGGTTCTGTGTAAACGATTGGAAGAGGTAGGTTGTGCTGCTGTCATGCCATTAGGTGCGCCGATCGGTTCTAACAAAGGGATAGTTTCCCACGATTTCCTAGAGATCATTATCGACCAAGCTAATGTTCCAGTGGTTGTCGATGCGGGTATTGGTGCTCCTTCACATGCTGCGCGTGCGATGGAAATGGGCGCGGATGCCGTGCTCGTCAATACTGCGATTGCAGCTTCGAGCGATCCCGTTGTGATGGCGAAGGCATTTAAGTTGGCGGTAGAGTCCGGGCGTATGGCTTATGAAGCCGGACTTGCTGGTAAGGTTTCTCATGCGGTTGCGTCGAGTCCACTGACGTTATTCCTAGATGAGCTTTAGTCCTAGATTGGTTTAGCTATTAAGCGAGGAAAACATGAGCTTCGTTGAACAATTTAAGCAGCTTAATTGGGATGACATTTCAATGTCGATCTACGCGAAAACGGCACTAGATGTTGAACGCGCATTGAATAAATCCAAGCGTGATTTGGAAGACTTTAAAGCGCTAATTTCACCAGCGGCCGAAGCATACTTAGAGCAGATGGCGCAACTATCATACTCAGCAACTCGCAAGCGTTTTGGTAATACCATGTCGCTTTATATTCCGTTGTATCTTTCCAACTTGTGTGCCAATGCATGTACTTATTGCGGCTTCTCGATGGAGAACAGAATCAAGCGTCGTACCTTGAATAGGGACGAAGTGGCTGCAGAAGTTGAAGCCATTAAACGCATGAAGTTTGATAGCGTATTGCTTGTGACTGGCGAACACGAAACCAAAGTGGGGATGAAATACTTCCGCGAAATGGTGCCGATGATTAAAAAGCGCTTTAACTATTTGGCGATGGAAGTGCAGCCGCTAGAGCAAGACGAATACGCTGAGCTCAAGACATTGGGTTTGGATGCGGTGATGGTCTATCAAGAAACATATCATCCTTCGACTTACGCCGAGCACCATCTGCGTGGCAATAAGATGGATTTCGAATACCGATTGGATACACCCGATCGTCTTGCAAAGGCAGGCATCGATAAGATCGGTATTGGCGCATTGATAGGGTTGGAAGAGTGGCGAACAGATTGTTTTTATGTGGCAGCGCACTTGGACTATCTTGAGCGCACATATTGGCAGACTCGTTATTCAATTTCTTTCCCACGTTTACGTCCTTGTGAGGGCGCCAGTTCTTTAAACGGAAAGCAACCAAAATCAGTCATGACGGATAAGCAGCTTGTTCAGTTGATTTGCGCTTATCGTTTGTTGAATCCAGAGGTAGAGTTGTCATTATCGACTCGTGAATCACCGAAGTTCAGAGACAATGTATTGCCGTTAGGCATAACCAGTATGTCTGCTGCATCGAAAACTCAGCCGGGGGGGTATGCGATTGATGATGTTGAACTCGAGCAGTTTGAGATCAGTGATGAGCGAAGTGCGGGTTCTATTGAAGATATGATTCGAGCCAAAGGCTTTGACCCAGTATGGCGAGATTGGCACTCGGCGTATTCTGGTTAAGCAATAAATAAAGCCACTGGTCATCGTTATGTTTCACGTGAAACATAAGTAAAAAAGAGGGTTGATGCAAAACATCAACCCTCTACTTTTTCTAGCTTCTAGCTTCTAGCTTCTAGCTTCTAGCTTCTAGCTTCTAGCTGTGTGCTACTGGTAGCGTTGCTTGACGAAGCCACTCTTTCACATCACCTTCAACTAGTGGGCTGATCTCATCCCATACTTTCTGATGGTAATCATTCAGCCAAGCAAGCTCTGGACGAGTTAGCATATCAACATTGATGTTGCGCTTGTCGATTGGGCAACGTGTTAGCGACTCAAATGACAGAACAGGGAAGTCACCGTTAGTTGGGATTTCAACAACAAGCTCTAGGTTTTCAATACGGATACCAAACGCGTCTGCACGGTAGTAGCCTGGCTCGTTAGATAGCACCATACCTTCTGTTAGAGGCACGTCGATTTGCTTCTTCGAAATGCTCGCTGGGCCTTCATGAACACTTAGGAAATGACCAACACCGTGACCAGTACCGTGATCGTAATCATAGCCTTCCGCCCATAGGTGCTGACGAGCTAGCGTATCGATTTGGTAACCACGTGTGCCGTTAGGGAAACGTGCACGAGCAACACCGATATGACCTTTTAGCGCGAGAGTAAATTGTTTGATCATCTCTTGTGAAGGTTGACCAATCGCGATAGTACGTGTGATGTCTGTTGTACCATCGAGGTATTGGCCGCCAGAATCCACTAAGTAAAGCGTGTTCATTTCAAGCTGACCAGGTGCTGTTTGATCCGCATGGTTGTAGTGACACATCGCTGCGTTACTGCCAGCTGCTGAGATGGTATCGAAGCTGAGATCCATCAGTGTCGGGTCTTCGCGACGGAACGCTTCAAGTTTGTCTGCTAGTTTCGCTTCGTCATGCAGGTTGCCTGCAACGACTTCTGCATCTAACCAAGCTAGGAACTTACTCATCGCCACGCCATCGCGGATATGACATGCTTTCATGCCTGCGATTTCAACGGCGTTTTTCGCCGCTTTTGGCATTAGGCACGGATCAGCTTTACTCACCACAGATGCTCCAGCATTTTGCAGAACCAGCTTAAACCAGGCGTTACTTGTCGCAGGGTCTACCAGTACATTCTTGCCTGTTAGGGTTTCTAGCCGTGCCTGCAATGCTTGTGGGTGATGAACTGTAACTCCTGTACCAACGTGCGCGTCAAACTCAGCAGGTAGGCGAACTGGATCTAAGAAGTATTCCACGCTTGAATCGGAATGCAGAATCGCGTGAGAAAGCAGAACAGGTAGTCGTGAGACATCAAGCCCACGAACGTTGAGCAACCAACAGATAGAATCAAGGGCGGTGATTACTGCGCTGTCTGCGCCAGCTTTTTTCACTAGCTCTGCGATTTCTTGTCGCTTGCTTTCACTTGATTGACCGGCTGCTTCCGTTGCCATGAGGCGAACATTAGAAACCACAGGTTGAGGGCGATCACGCCACAGTTCATCAATAGGGTTGCAATCGAGAATCTTAAGTTCGAGTGTGCCTGCAAGTTTTGCTTGTGCCATGTCCAACCATGCGGAGTTGTGCATGCGAGGGTCGATCGCCACAGACGCGCCATTTGAAAGATGGTCTTTGATCCAATCTAGCGCAGGCTCTTCAATCAAGTGACGGTATTCAAATAGATCAGCAGGGACTTGCTTTGTTACTTGCACAGTGTATCGACCATCGACAAACATAGCGGCTCTATCTTGTGTGATAACCGCAGCACCAGCAGAACCGGTAAAACCTGTCAGCCACTGAAGGCGTTCATTATGTGCTGGCACGTACTCGCCCAAGTACTCGTCTTCATGTGGGACCAGTAAGGCATCGATATTATTTTGCGCTAGCCACTCGCGAATCGCGGATAGGCGTTGAACGGTTGTCGTTAGCATCTATGGTAATCCTTTATTTTATTATGGTGTCCAAGTCGACGGTTTAATGGACAGTGAGAATAAGCTACTCTTTTTGTGTTGTACCTGCAAATTATCTAAGTGTGGTGGTTTTTTCACGGATAATTTGTCGTAGCCAAGATAATGCAGGGTCATTTTCTCTATCACGGTGCCAAAACAGGGTGTAGGCCATAGGTGGAAACTCCATTGGCAGTGGCAATACCGTTAGGTCGAGTTGTTTAGAGGCAAGCTTTACGTAATGGCTCGGCGCAGTAAAAACAAAATCGGTATATGAGCAAAGACTCGCTGCACTATTGAAATCAGGCACAGTAATTGCGATATCACGCTCTTTGCCGATATCAGCTAAACGGTAGTCGAGTAACCACCTTTCGTTGCCGTCACATCTAACTTGGACATGGCGCAAGCTAAGATAGTTGTCAAGGTTCCAGCTTTGATTGAGAGCCGGGTGCTGCTTTCTAACTAGACACATTTGGTTGTCGCGATAGATCTCTTGCTCACAGATGTCAGAGGGTGGGAGCATAGTGAGCTTAGCGTCATTAATATCGATGTCTTTTCCTGTTATCCCCAAGTCGAGCTCACCACGTTGCAGTTGTCTGAAAGTTTGCTCACTCCAGGCATGAGTACTGATGGTTACTCCGGGAGCACGCTTAAATATCTCAGGTAGGAAGTGGGGAAGAATGAGCGGATAAACACTTTCAACTGCAGCAATTTGATAGCGATAGTCGCTTGAGCTGGGTGAAAATTGTTCAGGCTGAGTCAACTGTTCTAGTTGGTTAATTAGAATATCGAGTTTAGGTTTTAGAAATAGTGCCTTAGGTGTAGGTTTGAGACCATGTGCATGGCGAATGAAAAGTGGATCATCAAACTGAGCTCTTAGCTTAGCTAAGCTCTTACTCACAGCTGACTGGCTTAAACATAACCTGTGTGATGCACGGGTGACGTTCAGCTCTTCAAGTAGAACACGCAAGCAGACTAATAGATTTAGGTCGATTCGGGCAAGCTTTTCAATCTGCATTAGAAATTCTCTTTGGGAATATCATTGATGACTAATCGTCATTGGATGGCATATCTAGTTTAGCCTAGTATGGCGCCAAAATCATCCTGTGCATTGGAGCTATCACAAGTGCAAACGGTAAGTAACAATACCCCTCATAAATCGCAATTAGTGCTACTAACGCTACTAGTTCTATTTAGCCCTTTAGCAATAGACATATACTTGCCAGCCCTGCCAATGATCTCGTCAGCGTTCCACGTGGAACATGCTTTGGCACAGGATACAATTACATGGTTTTTGTTTGCTATGGGGGTGGGGCAGCTGTTTGCGGGCCCTCTGGCAGACAAACTAGGACGTCGAGCTGTTGCATTGGGAGGCGTAACTATCTACGCATTGAGTGCTTTATTGGCGTGGAGTGCTCAAAATATTGAGTGGATGTTAGTGTCTCGATTGCTACAAGGCTTAGGTGCATGTGCTACATCGGTAGCTGCCTTTGCAACAGTTCGCGATATTTTTGGCCCGCATAAAAGCGGCAAGATGATCAGTTATCTTAATGGTGCTATCTGTTTTATACCTGCACTAGCACCCATACTGGGTAGTTGGCTTACTCAGCAATTTGGTTGGCGTTCTAACTTTAGCTTTATGGCAGGCTTTGCAATCGTAGTGGTAGTGATGCTTTGGGTTGGCTTAAAGGAAACCAACCCACAGTTAAGCAAAGAGCCAGTATTCAAGCTTAATCGCTACCTTTATGTTGTGAAAACGCCATCGTTCCTGTTTCATGCAACGCTGTGTATGTTGGCGATGGCAGTGATTCTAGGCTATGTCACTTCTGCCCCTGTGGTGTTGATGGAGAACTTAGACCTATCAATGAACCAGTTCACTTTCTGGTTCGGTATCAATGCTGTAATTAACATTGTCGCCTGCATGAGCGCACCGAAGTTTATGGAGAAGTTTGGTACCCACCGAACACTAACCGTCGGAATTACAACGCTTGCAGTTGCGGGTGTCGTTATGCTTATGCTGAGAACCCAACCTACTGCATTAGCGTTTATGTTACCGATCTTCATGTCTTCATTAGGGTTTGCCTGGATTCTTGGTGCAGCAGCAGGTAAAGCTCTTGCCCCATTTGGTGACAAAGCGGGTACTGCAGCTGCTCTATTAGGACTGTTTCAGATGAGTGGTTCGGGCTTAGTGGTTGGCACCATTCAGCGATTTGAAATGGAACCTCAGTTGATGATAGCGACCCTGATGCTGATTGTTGTTCCTGCACTTAGCATCTTGTGGTCGAAATCAGGAAAAACTTGGCACAAGGCAATAGCTTAGGTAGGTTGAAGTAGTCTTGATAATCTAATTAAACGATGTATATTTGAGCTTCTAATATCGCTTTCTGTGGACAAATCACAACGATGTCAATGACTACATACGAGATGGCTCGTTTATTGGAGCAGCTTGAAAAAGCTCCAGAAAAAGTAATGTTTGGTAAGATTCTAAGTGAGCTAGGCAATCAAAGCGGTGAGCGCATCCGTAGCGCCGCGAAAACAGTGCCATTGCCTATTCTTCGAGATATGGTATATCAGTTTCAACAAGTTATTGATTCACGTAAAGATGAGCAAGTTGAGTCTTTAGCAAGAGAGATCGCACAGCAAGGCATTTCAGTTGACGATCTCAAGGACTATCTAAAGTCAAAATAGTTGCTCGCTGTGGTTTAATAAAGCTCGCTCCGGCGAGTTTTTTATGGATTAACGTTTCTGTTGATGGGATTTTGCAACGAAATCAGCGTCTCAGTTGATTGGACTTCATCAATCGCCTGTAATTTGTCAATCAACACAAATTGAAGCTCTTCAATTGAGCGGCACATTAACTTTACAAAGATATTGTATGCCCCCGTGGTGTAATAGGCTTCAACCACTTCCTCGAGCGCATTGAGCTTTTCCAAAGCAGAGTGATAATCACGTGCAGCGTTGAGGTTAATGCCGATAAAGCAGCACACGTCGTAGCCAAGCTTTTTAGTATCCACTATCACTTCTGTGCCTTGAATAATGTCCGCGGCCTTCATCTTTTCGATTCGAACATGAATCGTTGCCGGACTAACCTCAAATTGTTTGGCCATCTCCGCATAGGGCTTACGTGCATCTTCCATTAGCGTTTTTAAAATGGCTTTGTCTAAGTCGTCGAGTTTAATGCTTTGTGCTTGCATACGTTCCCTTGGTTAAATATTAACTGGTTGAAGAAAGTACAATTAGTCACCAGTAGTGATACAATTATATTGATATTTCTTTGATTTAGAGACCATTTTAGTGCGCTTGTTGCTTTTATTACTAACATTAATCACTTGTTATAGTGCTTATGCAGGTGACAAGGATGTGTTAGTTGTCCACTCCTACCATCAAGGTTTTTTCTGGACTGATTCATTTCAACAAGGCTTGTCAAAACAACTTACTAATGCACAAATTCCAACGCGTGTACTCTATTTAGATACCAAGCGAGTGCAAAACAAAGCTTACTTAGACCAACTCTATTTTCTGTATAAAACCAAGTTTGAACAAGAGCGGTTTAGAGCCGTCGTCGTGAGTGATAATAACGCATTAGCTTTAATGAATCGATTAGCTGCTGAGTTGGGTGACACTCCGGTTATTTTTGGTGGGATTAATAATTACTACCCTGATTTGCATGGGAACATCAATGCGACTGGTGTTATTGAAGATATCGACCTCTACAGCAATATTTCACTGATTGAACGCATACAACCCGATGTTGGCTCAATCTATATCATCACCGATCACTCGGTTACTGGCGAAGCAACGCGCGCACAAGTGAATAAGTTCCTTGATAGCTACCCTCATTACTACAGCAAAATCGTTTCGTACATTCCAGAAAGCTTTGAGCAGTTGACTGAGTTTGCAAAGCAGCTTGATAGTCAATCTGCCGTATTGTTTTGGATCTATTTTCGAGACAAAGATGGTTCGGTTGTTGCGGTAAAAGATAAGTGGCAGAGGCTAACCCAAGAGTCTGGCGCGCCAATTTATATGGTTCATGACCTGGGGTTTGGCTCAGGTGCTGTCGGAGGGGTGTTACAAAACGGGACTCTACATGGGGAGCAGGCCGCAGATTTACTGTTGAAAGTGCTCGAAAATCCAAATAGTCAGTTGCCAAAGGTAGAGGTGGGAATTCCAGAGATAAAGCTCGATTACAAAGCGGTTATCAAGTGGGGGCTTGGTGTCGAAGGTGAGGCGGCATCGGTTATCTTTAATCGACCTGAGTCGTTTTCAGCGCGATACAATAAAGAGCTTAAAATTGTCGGTAGTTTAGTCCTTTCGCTTAGTGTCATTATCATCGGACTGGTTTTCTACTTAAGCCGGGTCAAGCGCAGCCAACAACTTGCTAAAGAGAGCCAAACCTTGATTGAGGCTGTGTTTGATCAAAGTTATCACTATATCGGCGTACTTGACGAACAGGGCCACATTGTTTCTAGCAACCAGAAATTGCAGGACCTGCTCTACGACCAAAACTACAATGTTGAACGACCAATCTGGCAGCATCGTCACTGGCAACCTGAATCATCACAGCAACTAGAGCGCTTTTTTACTGCTGATGACAAAGAGGCCGTTTTCCAGTTCGAAGCAGAGATCTGGAATGCAGATAGAGGTTCTGTGGTTCTTTCACTGTTGCTGAAACGGATTCCACTACCGATTAAAGGAACTCAATATATCTTAGAAGCGCAGGACATTACGTCTAGAAAGATTACCGAAGAACGCCTTTATCAGCGTGAAGCTAACCTCAGCCACTATTATGATCAGCAACCAGTAATGATGTTGACACTCGATGAGCAAAACCGTATCCAACAAGTGAATCAATTTGCTGAGCAGTTACTAGGTTACCGTTCCGATCAAGTTTTGGGTCATCGTTTGAGAGAGTTCTACTTTGATGAAAACTCTCTGGTGCCAAGGCAAGTATTGCTGCAACCGAATCAAGCGATTAAAGGTGTATGGCGCAGAGAAATAGAGTATCGCCATGCTGACGGACGTGTTGTTTGGGTGCGCGAAAACATTCGTCCTCTCGCTGAATCTGGTCACCTATTGATTGTCGGTGAGGATGTTACAGAGACCAAAGTTCTATCACAACAATTGCAGTATCAGGCAGAGCATGACTTACTAACGGGTACACATAACCGTAACTACTTTGAGAGTGAACTGGATAAAGCCTTACGGGAGGTTGAAAGCTACATTCGTACCCACGCGATGTTGTATATAGACTTGGATCAGTTAAAAGTACTTAACGATACTGCGGGGCATGAAGCGGGAGATGCAGCCATTCAATTCTGCGCTAGTGTGTTAGAAGAGGTGCTGCCCTACAACACTGTATTGGCGAGAATGGGCGGCGATGAGTTCGCAATACTACTTAGAGATTGTACAGAGCTAGATGCGAAGAAGTTGGCCTCGACAATACTCAATACCCTAAGTGAGCATGCGTTTGTCTGGGAGGATATTAAGCTCAACTTAAACTGTTCGATAGGGATACGCTTAATTGACCATACAGCGTCATCTCCGCAAATGGTTCATGCTCAGGCTGATACCGCCTGTCACGTCGCTAAAGAAGAGGGGCGTAACCGTTACAGTTTGTACTGCCTTGATGACCAAGAGCTGCAACGTCGTGAACGAGAGATGGAGAGTGTCAACTTGGTTCACAATGCGCTTGCGAACCAAAGAATTGAACTCTTTGCTCAGCAAATTATGGACTTGTCCCGCAGCGAGCAAGGCATGCACTTCGAAATATTGGTGCGAATTAAAAACTCTGAGGATGAATATATCTCGCCAGGGATATTTATGCCTGCCTCTGAGCGCTACAACATTGCTCACTTGCTTGATAAACAAGTGGTCAGCCAAACACTAACTTGGTTTGAGCAGCACCCACAAGCGTTGGATTCACTTGCTGTCTGCTCGATTAACCTATCAGGTCACTCTATGGGCAATAAAGAGTTCATTGCATACTTATTAGATAGACTCGAGTACAGCTCGGTACCGTGTGAAAAAATCTGCTTTGAAATAACAGAGACGGCAGCAATGAGTAATATGAACCTTGCCATTGAGTTCTTTGGTAAGCTCAAAGCGCTAGGTTGTTATATTGCACTTGATGACTTTGGTTCTGGTCTATCATCGTTTGGTTACTTGAGACAGCTACCGGTCGATATCGTGAAAATTGATGGAATATTTGTTCAGGACATGGATCGCAATGAGATGGATCACCTGATGGTACGCTCGATTAATGACATCGCCAAGCAGATGGGTAAGCAGACAGTGGCGGAGTTCGTAGAAAATGCCCAAATCATTGAGCTGTTATTGGATCTGGGGGTGGATTACGCTCAGGGCTATGTAATTGGTAGGCCAATGCCGCTGTCAGAGTTGGTTACACAGCTCAGTGGCCAGTAGAATGTTTAGTGATGACGCGAGAAATCCAGTACACTGCGCGCTAGCAAATTAAAGACACCTAGGAGCTCTGAGTGCAGCTACAACTAATCTGTGAAGACCTAACTCAATCACAACGTTTTGAGCAGATGATGCAGCGTTGGGGGTTAACCCATAGCGATGAAAGTCAATTTGCTCTTGTTTTGACTGAGCTGCGTTTAGAGCTGCGTAAAACGGATGAACCAAAACTCGGCGCAATCTTTGTTGATTTGACGGGTGGGGCGGTTGCACATAGACGTAAGTTTGGTGGTGGTAAGGGTCAGGCGATTGCCAAAGCGGCGGGTCTGAATAAAGGTGCGACCCCTACAGTGTTAGATGGTACAGCGGGGCTGGGACGCGATGCTTTTGTACTTGCGTCTCTCGGTTGTAAGGTCCAAATGGTCGAGCGTCACCCTGTTGTCGCGGCGTTGTTAGATGACGGATTAGAACGCGCGAAGAGCGATCCAGATATTGGAGAGTGGGTGGGTGAACGCATGTCATTGATTCATGCCTCTAGCCACAATGCGCTTGAACAGCTTGCACAAGATCCAAAGTTTGTTAAGCCTGATGTGGTCTACCTCGATCCTATGTACCCTCACCCTGAAAGTAAAAAAAAGAGCGCATTAGTCAAAAAAGAGATGCGCGTATTTCAGTCTTTAGTCGGTGCAGATCTTGATGCTGATGGGCTGTTGGAACCCGCCTTAGCCCTTGCTAGTAAAAGAGTGGTGGTCAAAAGACCTGATTATGCAAACTGGCTTAACGAGCAAAAGCCGGCCATGGCAATTGAAACTAAGAAAAACCGTTTTGATGTTTATGTCAATGCATCAATGACTTAGCGAATAGTATATCAATAGTGCGATTTTTGTTCTTGCTAACTAGACGTTAAGTAGGTATATCTTACTAAGAACTATTCGTATTCTTGGTTGGAGTTGTAGCGTGGCGAAACGTTTGTGCAAGATGAATCGTAAGCAGATCGCAGAAAATTTGGGTGATATCCATCGCCTGGTGGTTGAGCCTAAATACCTTTGCCGCTCATGTGCTCGTTCTTCTGCTTCTAAAGAATCACTGTGCAAACCCGCAGCGGTTCCTCCTCAAGCATGTCAAAGCAAGCCGTTAGCGCAGCAACACAGTTGTGCTTTGTTGTCTGAAGCTCTACCTAATCGTCAGCCACAGCAACCATCAGAACAAAAAGCCCAAGCGGTTAGAAAAGTGGTTGAGCGAGTTAAAGAAAAAATTTCACAGCAGAAAGCCGAGCCGCAATTAGGTCAACTTGAGAGCGCAGCGATTGACGCGCTTGATCTTACGAATAAAAAAGCACTTAAGCAGGCCAAGAAAGCGCTTAAGAAGCACTATAAGCAACAGAAGAAGCTACTTAAGCTAGTCAAAAAGCAGCGTAAGCTAGTCAAGAAACAAAACAAGCTAGAAAGTAAGATCGATTTATCTCGCTTAACCGTACAGTTCCCAGAGCAACAAGCTAGCTCAAATCTGCATTAAGGCTTGTTGGCAATAAAAAATGCTCTCCGATATGGAGAGCATTTTTTGAACCTTGGAAAACTATTGAACGGAGGTTTGATAGCTCTGTTCTACCTTACGTTTCACCCAAGTCTCATTGACCCACAGCGAAAGCAGGATGAGCGCGCCACCGACAGTGAGCTGAGCAATATCTACCTCTCGATTCCAAATCACGATGTTGACAATAAGGCCTGCTGGGACAAGGGCGTTGTTCATTACGGCTAAAGCGCCAGCGTTAACGAGGGTCGCACCTTTATTCCAAGCAAAGTAACCTACGCCAGAAGCTATTAATCCGAGGTAAATCAGAACTCCCCACTGAGTGCTGGTGGTCGGCATCTTGTCTATGTTGCCCATCAAAGCAAATGCCACGGTCGCGACACATAATGCACCTAAATAGAAATAACCAAAGATGGAATGCTGAGGTAGGTCGACATCATATTTTTCCATCAGATACTTGTAGCCTACTTGACCAATGGCGAAGCAGACGTTGGCACCTTGAACAATTAAGAATCCGGTAATGAAGTTCTCATTGATGCCAGCAAACTTAATAAACGCAGCACCTGCAACGGCTATAACTGCGGTGACTAAGTACCAAGGAGAGAAACGACGCTTGAGCAAGTCGTAAATCAGAGTGACATAGATAGGAGTAAATACCGTAAATAGAAGGACTTCAGGTACAGATAGAAGCAAGAAGGATTGATAGTAGAAGCAATACATCAGGCCAAGTTGGAATCCACCAACCAGCATGAGCTTTGCAATTAACCCTTTGTCGACACCTTTAAACTTGATGAACGGTAAGAACACTAAGCTGGCCAAGGCGACACGCATTAATACAGAAAACCAAGAATCAACCTGACCAGCAAGATAGACGCCGATCAGGCTGAACGAGAATGCCCACAACAAGGTGACGGCTGACAAATACCCCATAATTAAGACTCATTATCAAAAACTTATGGGGCAGTGTAACCCTATTTAGTCCTTGAGTGGTACTACCAACATATCAACTGGCGAGCAATTGATGAGCTGACGAGTCGAAGAGAGCAATTTACTCCAAAAATCTTGGTGATGACCGCATACAACCAAATCGATATTGAACTCATCGATTGTTTCACATAGTTCGTTATTCAGATCGCCACTACCGACAAGAGTGTGCTTAATCGGGAAATCAGCGTGATCCGCTAGCGTCTGTAGTTGGTTTTGCGATGCTTCAATGGCTTGATGCTGCGTCTCAGCTAGGTTGATATCAATAAGGCCAGTGTAAAGCTCGGCATAGTTGACGTCGATATGAACAAATGAGACATCGGCACCAAGTGGTTTGGCGAGAGCAACTGCCTTTTCAACCAAGTGTTTACTGTCCTCTGATAGGTCAATGGCAACCAAAATATGTTGATAACTCATAATGCTATCTCCTTGTTAAGGGTCTAAGTAAAGATTAGCACCTTGAACCAATAAATTTTGCTGATGCGATCTCAGATCCACATTTGGTAAACAAAGTGTTATGGTAATGAACAGGACATAGTTAATTTAAGTTCAGAGACTTAGTAGGAGTGGTAGATGCTATCTCAAGCAATGGTTGAACAATTGAATGAGCAAATTAATCTCGAATTTTTCTCATCCAATCTATACTTACAAATGAGTGCTTGGTGTGAAGACAAAGGATTCGAAGGTGCCGCTGAATTTTTACGCGCCCATGCCGTAGAAGAAATGGAGCATATGCAGCGTCTTTTCACCTATGTGAGTGAGACAGGTGCAATGCCTATTTTAGGCGCTATTGAAGCACCAAAGCACGAGTTTAATAGTCTAGGTGATGTGTTCCGTGAAACGTTCGAACATGAGCAGATGATTACGGAAAAAATCAATAAGCTTGCACATGTAGCGTTTACATCTCAAGACTATTCTACGTTCAACTTCTTACAGTGGTACGTTGCCGAACAGCACGAGGAAGAGAAGTTATTTAAAGGGATCTTAGATAAGCTGGACCTAGTTGGTGAAGATGGTAAAGCATTGTTCTTTATCGACAAAGATCTAGCAGCTTTGGCAAAAGAAGGTTCGTCTTCAATTATGGATGCCCCAGCTGAATAATATTCAGTTTAAGACACTCTAAGCAGATCGTCTTTTTCTCTGGGCATTCTAGAAGATGTAGGGAGGAAAAGATGATCAATGCTGATACAGTTCTATTCGTACTAATGATGGTGACGCTGGTGAATATGGCCCGTTACCTAACTGCGCTACGCTCTCTGATATACATCATGCGTGAGGCCCACCCATTGCTATACCAACAAGTCGATGGTAATGGCTTCTTTACTACCCACGGTAACGTCACCAAACAAGTACGCTTGTTCCATTACATTAAAAGTAAAGAGTATCACCATCATCATGATGAAGTGTTTACTGGTAAGTGTGACAGAGTTCGTGAGCTGTTTATTCTCTCTACCTCTCTACTAGCGGTCACCTTGTTGGCAGCGTTGATACTGTAGGTCAATTGGCATCCGCCCTAAATGGCGTTAAAATGGCCGCGCAAATTGCTAAGGATGTGCATCACGCACATCCTTTTTTATTGGTTTTTAAGAGTAGTTTTTCATGACTGAAAAGTTTGATGTCGTCATTATTGGTGCGGGTGCCGCAGGACTGATGTGCGCAGCGGAAGCTGGTAAACGTGGTCGCAAAGTTTTGGTTCTTGATCATGCCAAAAAGCCAGGACGTAAAATCCTCATTGCTGGTGGCGGCCGTTGTAACTTCACCAACTATGATGTGTCAGCAAATAACTACTTGTGCCAAAACCCACACTTCGTTAAGTCTGCTTTATCTCAGTACACTAACTGGGACTTTATCTCCATGGTTAGTAAGCATGGCATTGAGTTCGAAGAGCGCGATCACGGCCAGTTGTTTTGTGTTGGTGATTATGACTCAAAGAGCATCGTAAAAATGCTCCTTGCTGAGTGTGACTTACCAAGCGTGACACAACGTTATCAGCAAGATGTGCATCATATTGAGAAAACCGCGACTGGATTTGAGTTACACGCCAACACCAGTGTGATCACATGTGAGTCATTGGTAGTAGCAACGGGTGGACTTTCAATGCCGAAGCTTGGTGCTACGCCGTTTGGTTATAAAATTGCAGAGCAGTTCGGTTTAAGTGTAATACCAACAACAGCAGGTTTAGTGCCGTTTACTCTGCATAAAGAGGATAAAGAGGCATTGGCTGAACTGTCAGGCATCGCTATCCCAGCTGAAATTACTTCTCAAGATGGTACAGTGTTTAAAGAGGCTTTACTCTTTACTCATCGCGGCCTCTCTGGCCCTTCAGTGCTGCAAATTTCATCGTTCTGGAAAGCCGGACAGAAAGTGACCATTAACCTAGTTCCAGAGGTGGATGTTGATGAGCTATTGCAGCGTTCACTAGAGAAACATCCAAATCAAAGCCTTAAGAACACGCTCGCCAAGGTGTTGCCCAAGCGTCTTGTAGAAGTGCTAGTCGAACGTAATATCTTTGCAGATAAACCGCTTAAACAATTTGGCCCTAAACAATTACAAGCCATCACTGAACAACTTGAGAATTGGCAAATTGCGCCTAATGGCACGGAAGGTTACCGAACGGCGGAAGTAACATTAGGCGGTGTTGATACTAATCATCTATCGTCAAAAACCATGGAGTGTAAGCAGGTTTCAGGCTTGTACTTTGTTGGTGAAGTTATGGATGTTACAGGTTGGCTTGGTGGGTATAACTTCCAGTGGTGCTGGAGTTCTGGTTTTGTTGCTGGTCAGTGGGTGTAACTCGTAGCCTTTGTCAGTATTGGCGAGTAGTAAGTATTATTTCCCTAGGTGTTACTATCTCTGTTTGTGGATGATTTCTAATTGTATTTCATGCATTAGTACTACACTTAATCTATAAAAAGGTTAAAGGTACTAAGGAGTCATCGCTATGAGCCAAGAAGCACTGATCTCTCGCATCAATGAATTGCCACGCATCGAAAGTGTCTTGCAAGAGTTGCTAGAGATGGTTAATCGCGACTCTATTGATTTTGGCGAGTTAGCTCACAAAATGGCAATGGATCAGGTGTTACTCGCTCGAGTATTAAGGATGGCAAACTCGGCACAGTTTGGTGGTGTCAAAGGGGTAGTGAACATCAATGATGCCATTGTACGAATTGGCATCGGTGCGATACGCAATTTGATCTCCTCATCGATATTGGCCTCAACCTTTCCTAAAATTGAAACGCTCAATATTAAGGACTACTGGGCAACGACGTTTGAAGTTGCGACGATTGCAAGTACGATTGCTAAGGACATTAAACTCGATCCAAATGAAGCCTTTACCACGGGTATTTTACACAATATCGGTGAGTTGATGATTCATACCTTAGAGCCGGAGAAAGCGGTCGCTATTAGCCAGCGGGTCGCCAGTGGTGAAAACGCTGCTCAAGTGCAAAAAGAGGTGTTGGGTGTCGATGCGCAAGAGTTAGGTGCAGTATTGGCTGAGAGTTGGAAATTTCCAACAGAGCTAGTAGACGCTATCGCCAATGTTAATCACCCGGCTAAAGCGGTTGAATCAAAGCGCTTAGCTTGTTTAATGTACTTGGCGCGAGATGCCCATCAACGCTGGGATATGATGCTAGAAGATAGCGAAAAGCAGAACTATCTCCAGCACAGTAAGGCAGCAAGAGCTTTAGATGTTTCGCCAGTTTTGGCCACGATGATCGATGAAGTGCGTGGTCAAGGTAGCGAGCTTGCTTATCAACTCTTTTAGGTGAGTAAAGTCTCACTATGCCGCCTGTTTAGTGTGGCCTTTCTTGCCAAATTTAATTTGTTGAATAATCAGACCTGTAATGATTAGCACTAAGCCTACTAGTGTTGATGGGTGAATATCTTCGCCAATAATGGTCGCGAGCAGCATCAGTGAAATAAAAGGTGAGGCAAAAATGAGGTTACTCAGCCGAGAGGTGTTTTGCGTCAGTTTTAATGCACTGATCCACAGCACAAAGGTAATTCCCATTTCAAATAACCCCACATAGCTTACAGCCAACCAACCTTTGGTTGTCATTTGGCTAAACCCAACACCTTCATACAGGGTTAGCCCAATTGCAAAAGGGGTTGCCACTAAAAAGCCTAACAAGACGCCCACAATTGGATCTGCCTTGTTCTTAGTGTTCAGAATCCAATAGCTTGCCCACAGTAGAGTAGAAAACAGCGCTAGGCCAACACCGAGGGGGCTCTCAAAGTTCAGGCCAAGGATATTGCCTTTGGTGGCGATAACTATTACGCCTATGTAGCTGAACGTACAGGCTATCCAATCCTGTTTACGGATGGTTTGGCCCAGAAACAGTGCTGCCATTAAGGTCAGTGTGATCGCCCAGCTATAGTTGATCGCCTGTGCCTGTGAGGCGGGAAGTAGTTCATAGGCTTTGAACAACACTACGTAGTAGGCGAGAGGATTAATTAGTCCTAAAAGCAGGTAATACCAGGGGTTCGATAGGAATGTACTAGGCAGTAAGCTTAGCTTTCCTTGGTATGCACAGATAGCAATCAACGCGATTGCAGAGACAATACTGGCAACGGTTAGCATTTGAATGGGAGAAAACTCTGCTAGAGTGAGTTTGAATGCAGTGGCCACGGTAGACCAGAGAAGGACCGCAGATAAACCTAAACTTAAAGCACGACGCTCGTTCATGATCTTCCTTAACAAAACAACCGAGTAACAGGTTAGCGTACGAAAATAATTCGCCTAGTCTATCCGCTCGAGATCTAACCGACAAACTGGACATTTATCCAGTACTCAAATACCATGGAAAGTATCTCGTTCTCAACAGTTAAATCTTTATTATGCAGTGGATTCTCGACCATCAAGATATGTTAATTAGCGGTCTCGCTGGCGTGGTAACCAGTGGTTTCGCCGTAGGGTGGTGGGTTAAACAAAAGATGCGTTTCGACAATCAATTGTTGCAGCAGCAGCTAGAGTCAAATCGACAGCTGGCAAACAGCCAAATTGCTCAGTTGCAAAAGGAACTAAGTGACGCACAGCTTGAATTGGATGAGCTCGACACTGAGCGTGATAAAGCGGCGTACGAGTTGAAACAATCTCACGGTAAGCTAATGGCGGTGCTTGAGAAGCTACGCTACTTTGATGCGGTTAAGCAGGAACGCCAGCAATACGCTGATGACCTTAACTTAGTGCGCGAGCAAAAGTCCCAGTTAGAAGCCGAGTTACGTGAACAGCAAGCTCGCCATGAGCAACAGACACAAGCTAACCAAGAGAAACTACAATTGCTAGAGCAAGCGGAAGAGCGACTAAAACAGCAGTTTGAGCAGCTTGCTAACCAACTGTTTGAAGCAAAGACTGCCAAAGTGGATCAGCAGAACCGCCAGAGCTTAGATGGCTTACTTTCTCCACTCAAAGAGCAACTGGAAGGATTTAAAAAACAAGTCAACGACAGCTTTAACCAAGAAGCCAAAGAGCGTCACACCCTAGTCCATGAGTTGAAGAATCTTCAACGCCTCAATGAACGGATGACTAAAGAAGCGCTCAACCTTACCCAAGCGCTGAAAGGTGATAACAAGCAGCAAGGCAACTGGGGCGAGGTTGTTCTGGCTCGTGTGCTAGCAGAGTCCGGTTTGCGTGAAGGGCACGAGTATCAAACTCAAGTGAATCTACAAAATGAGGCGGGTAAGCGCTTTCAACCCGATGTGATTGTTCACTTACCACAAGATAAACAGGTTGTCGTCGATTCTAAAATGGCGCTAGTGGCTTATGAAAGATACTTCAATGCGGAGACAGATAGCGACAGAGAGTGTGCACTAAGTGACCACTTACTTGCGCTTCGTGCTCATATTAAAGGGCTTTCCCAAAAGGATTATCACCAACTTAAGGGTATCCAAAGCCTTGACTATGTATTGATGTTTATCCCTGTAGAGCCTGCATTTCAAGTTGCGATTCAAGCAGACCCTAGCTTAGTGAAAGATGCGATGGAGCAAAATATTATCTTGGTAAGCCCGACAACCTTGCTGGTGGCACTGCGTACAATAGATAACCTGTGGCGCAATGAGCGACAAAATCAAAATGCACAGCTCATTGCTGAACGTGCAAGTAAGTTGTACGACAAACTGCGTTTGTTTATTGATGATATGGAAAGCTTGGGCGGGGCGTTAGACAAAGCCAACCAGAACTACCAAGGGGCAATGAATAAATTGGCGACTGGCCGAGGTAATGTTATTCGACAAGCTGAGAGTTTTAAGCAACTTGGTGTAGAGGTTAAACGAACGATTTCTGCTGATCTCGTTCAGCTTGCTCAGCACGATAATCTCACAGAAAACAGTGTCGTGGATAAAAATGAGCCTATCGTCGAAAGACATCCGCATGAGGATAAAGTAAACTAATCGCCCGCAGTACTGAGGTCGTGTCAGTTAGCAGTGCTGCTCGAAGAGGAATCATCAATGACGGATACAAGCGTGCAATCGAATACAGCTTTAGAATCAAATGAAACCACTCACTTTGGTTTCACTACCGTAGCCAAAGACGAAAAAGTGGCTAAAGTTGCTCAAGTTTTCCACTCTGTAGCAGCGAAATACGACATTATGAATGACTTAATGTCCGGCGGTATTCATCGCTTATGGAAGCGTTTCACGATCGACTGTAGTGGTGTTCGTCCGGGTCAGCGCGTGCTAGACCTTGGTGGTGGTACAGGAGACTTAACCGCTAAGTTCTCACGTATTGTTGGTGAGAGAGGGCACGTGATCTTAGCGGATATTAACAACTCTATGCTCAATGTTGGCCGCGATAAGCTGCGTGATAACGGCATCGTTGGTAATGTTCACTATGTTCAAGCTAACGCAGAAGAGTTGCCCTTCCCTGACGATTACTTCGACGCGATTACCATTAGCTTCTGTCTACGTAACGTAACAGACAAAGATAAAGCGCTACGTTCTATGTATCGTGTGCTTAAGCCTGGTGGTCGCTTGTTGGTTCTTGAGTTTTCAAAACCAATCCTAGAGCCGTTATCAAAAATCTATGATACCTACTCGTTCCACCTATTACCAAAAATGGGCGAGCTTGTCGCAAACGATGCAGAGAGTTATCGCTACCTTGCTGAGTCTATTCGTATGCACCCGAACCAAGAGACGCTTAAGGGCATGATGGATGAGGCAGGTTTTGAGCAGACTAGCTACTACAATCTAACCGGTGGTATCGTTGCGCTTCACCGTGGTTATAAGTTCTAGGGTAGGTCGTTATGCCATTTGAGCCTCTTGTTACTGCGGTCATTGAAACCTCACTCAATACCTTGATTAACGATGATCCAGAGTTGGGTCGTCGTCTCGCTCGCCTGAAAGGGCAGGTGATTCAAGTCCACCTTAAAGAGTTAGATAAAACCCTAACTTTTATCTTTAGTCAGCAAATTGATGTTTTGGCTCACTATGAAGGTGAGCCGGATTGTTACTTGTCGCTTCACTTGTCGGTACTGCCAGAACTGCGTGATCAATCGAACATTACCAAGCTGATTAAGCAAGATAAGTTAGTGCTGGAAGGGGATATTCAACTGGCGCAAAAATTCTCTCAGTTGATGACAGATTGTAAGCCGGATATTGAAGAGTGGTTATCGCGCGTGACTGGCGATGTCGTTGCGCACACCGTTGTGCAAGGAGCAAGCAGTGTTGGTCAATTCCTTAAATCACAGGTGACCAAACACCAAAACCACCTTGCTCAAGTACTGACTGAAGAGTGGCGAATTGCGCCAGCGCCTTTGGAAGTGGCTTATTTCTGCGATCAAGTTGACGATGTAAAGAGCCATGCTGCGCGTGTTGAAGCTAAGCTGAATAAATTGTTGGAGCGTGCATGACCCCAACTGAGCTGCGCCGTTTATACCATATTGTTCGAGTCCAACTAGAGTATGGGCTTGATGAACTGTTACCGACTCATCAACTGACCAAAGCCCCTTTACTGGCAAGAAAATGTCTATTTTGGATTAAAAATAAGCATCCAGAAAAACCGCTGGGTGATAGGCTGCGTTTGGCTTTGCAAGAGCTTGGCCCGGTATGGATCAAGTTTGGTCAGATGATGTCGACGCGTCGTGATCTTTTTCCACCACAAATTGCCGATCCGCTGGCCTTACTTCAAGACCAAGTTTCTCCTTTCGATGGAGAGCTAGCGAAACAACAAATGGAGCAAGCGCTTGGTGGGCCACTCGAAAATTGGTTTGATGATTTCGAAATAGAGCCTTTAGCTTCCGCTTCTATCGCTCAAGTACATACTGCTAAGCTCAAATCGACTAACCAAGAAGTGGTATTAAAGGTTATCAGGCCAGATATTCGCCCGGTCATTGATGCAGATCTAAAACTCATGTACCGAATGGCTCGTATAGTCGCCAAAGCACTTCCTGAAGCACGTCGTTTAAAACCGGTCGAGGTGGTGCGCGAGTACGAGAAAACACTGCTGGATGAGTTAGACCTGCGTCGTGAAGCTGCCAATGCGATACAGTTAAGACGCAACTTCGAAGGAAGTGAAGAATTATACGTTCCTGAAGTTATTACTGACTTTAGTAATGAAACTGTCATGGTTTCTGAGCGAATATACGGCATCCAAGTTTCTGATATTGAAGGCTTGAAGGCCAATGGCACGAATATGAAGCTGTTGGCGGAGCGTGGTGTCAGCGTTTTCTTTACCCAGGTTTTTCGTGATAGCTTCTTTCATGCGGATATGCACCCGGGTAACGTGTTTGTTGAGCCGGAGCACCCTGAGAACCCACGTTGGATAGGTTTAGATTGTGGCATTGTTGGTACGCTTAATAGTGAAGATAAGCGCTACTTAGCAGAAAACTTCTTAGCTTTTTTTAATCGTGACTATCGTCGTGTAGCGGAGCTGCATGTTGAGTCAGGATGGGTTCCACGTGAAACCAATGTTGATGAATTTGAGTTTGCGATACGCATTGTGTGCGAGCCGATATTCGCTAAGCCGTTATGTGAGATCTCATTCGGCCACGTATTGCTGAACTTGTTTAATACAGCACGTCGTTTCCATATGGAAGTTCAGCCGCAGTTAGTCTTGCTACAAAAGACATTGCTTTACGTGGAAGGTCTAGGTCGCCAACTGTACCCGCAGCTTGATTTGTGGGAAACCGCCAAGCCATTCTTAGAAGAGTGGATGATGAATCAAGTCGGGCCAAAGGCAGTCATCAATGCGGTTAAAGACCGTGCGCCATTTTGGGCTGAGAAACTCCCTGAACTTCCAGAGCTGCTCTACGATAGCTTGCGCCAGGGTAAAATGATGAACCAGAGAATGGATCAGCTTTACCAAGGTTATCGCTCAAGCAAAAGGCAGCAGGCGACAGGAAAATTTTTATTTGGTGTTGGTGCCACATTAGTCGTATGCTCGGCAATACTGGTCAACAGCACATACGAGCAACTTTCAATGATTAGCGCCCTAGGTGGGGTCACATTTTGGTTGCTTAGTTGGCGAGCTTATCGTCGATAGACGTTAAACTCTTGAAATAAATTTGTTTAATAAGACCCGAGGTAAAAAGAATGGGTGGTATTAGTATTTGGCAACTTCTGATCATTGCTGTCATTGTCGTTCTACTATTTGGTACTAAGAAGCTACGTGGTATTGGTGGCGATCTTGGCGGCGCTGTAAAAGGCTTTAAGAAAGCGATGAGCGAAGATGAGTCGGACAAAGACAAGAAAGACGCAGACTTCGAGCCAAAAGCAGTAGAGCAGCAAAAAACAGACGCAACTGCTGAAACTAAGAAAGACAAAGAGCAGGCATAGATCGTGTTTGATATCGGTTTTTGGGAACTGGTATTAATCTCTGTCGTCGGGCTAGTGGTTCTTGGTCCTGAGCGTTTGCCCCATGCGATTCGTAGCGTATCTAAATTCATCGGCGCTGCTAAAAATATGGCAAATAGTGTGAAAGACGAGCTTTCACACGAGCTAAAGGTTCAAGAGCTGCAGGACAACCTACGTAAAGCTGAGAAGATGGGTATGGAGGATTTATCTCCTGAACTTCGTTCTTCAGTTGAACAGCTCAAGCAAGCTGCGCAAGATGTTCAACGTCCTTATGCTAATAAAAGCGAAACGCCGACGAACAGTGCCGAGGAGGTCAACGAAAGTGTTGAACCGACTCCGAATGCCAATGACTCAGTGGGCGCTGTTGAGAGTATAAATACTCAGCCAGCCCCTCAGGCTGATAAAAAAGCCGAATAGTCTCGTTTAGGAGGAGCTGCATATCCGTAGCTCCTTTTTGATCTTCTAGAATAGAGGTTTCCATGTCTTCTGTTGAGCAGACACAACCTTTGATTAGTCACCTATTAGAATTGAGAAACCGCTTGCTGAGAGCAATCTTAGCAGTGCTGGTGGTTTTCATCGGGCTAATCTATTTTGCCAATGATATTTACGAGTTTGTTTCAGCGCCTTTGGTAGAACGCCTACCTGAAGGGGCGACAATGATCGCGACAGATGTTGCTTCTCCCTTCTTTACGCCGTTAAAGCTGACTTTAATTGCATCGATCTTTGTTGCTGTACCGTTCATTCTTTATCAGGTGTGGGCGTTTGTCGCTCCGGGCCTCTATAAGCATGAACGCCGCTTGATCATGCCATTGATGTTCTCAAGCTCGCTGTTATTTTACTGTGGTGTGGCCTTTGCTTACTTCGTCGTGTTCCCACTGGTGTTTGGCTTCTTCACGGCTATTTCTCTCGGTGGGGTTGAGTTTGCAACAGATATATCCAGTTATCTCGATTTTGTCTTGGCTCTATTTTTGGCTTTCGGCATCGCATTTGAAGTGCCTGTCGCCATCATCTTGCTTTGTTGGACAGGGGCCACCGATCCTAAGAGCTTAAGCCAGAAAAGACCTTACATCATCGTTGGGGCGTTTGTTGTTGGTATGATGCTGACACCACCAGATATGATCTCGCAAACTTTATTGGCGATTCCTATGTGCTTACTGTTTGAAGTAGGCCTGTTCTTTGCGCGTTTCTATGTACGTAAAGATGACGGTGAGGATAGTGTGGAAGAGTAGCTCTTTCATTGCATTGTATAGAACAACGGGGTTGATAGCTTATTATCAACCCCGTTTTGTTTTTGGGGAACTGGAGAACTATAGGCTAAACAGCGTCTTGGCGTTATGAGTGGTGAGGTTATCTACTTGCTCGATACTCATTTCTCTTAGGTCAGCTACGCGTTGAGCGACCAGCGAAGTATAAGCGGGCTCGTTGCGTTTGCCCCGGTGTGGAACTGGGGCGAGGTAAGGGCAGTCGGTTTCCAAGATAATGTAGTCCATATCGAGGTGAGGAATAACCTTATCCATACCGCCATTCTTAAAGGTAGATACGCCACCCAGTCCGAGATGAAAACCGAGATCGTTGATCGCTTTTGCTTCCTCAACGCTGCCACCAAAGCAATGGAATACGCCAGAAAGTGAGCCATCTTGCTCATTGCGTAGCAGAGCTAGCGTCTCTTCAATCGAATCTCGTGTGTGGATCACAGCAGGCAGTTTCATCTCTTTGGCCCAATTGAGCTGAGTGATAAAAGCCATCTCTTGTTCTGCTTTGTAGGTTTTATCCCAGTAGAGGTCGATACCAATCTCACCGACAGCGATAAAATTGTGCTTTGCAAACCATGAATAAATAACCTCTAGGCTCTGCTTAACATTACCATCGACGTAGCAAGGGTGAAGACCCATCATAGAGCGACAAACGTCAGGATACTGAGCCTCGGTACGTAACATAGGCTCAATTGAGTCTAGGTCGATGTTTGGCAGCAGAATCTTGTCAATGCCTTGCGCCAATGCTCGCTTGACTACTTGGTCGCGGTCGGTATCAAATTCGGTCGCATAAATGTGCGCGTGGGTATCTATCATGGCCTTTCTCGCAATCAATCAGTGCTGAGAGTATACGGCAGTGTAAGCATTTGGTCATTTGTTGCATTTTTCTCAGCGTGCAGTGGCATGATGAATTTTGAATGATATTATGCAAGCCAAGCACTTTCACCACACAAGGAGAATAGAGTGTCAGTTTCGATTCAAGGTCAATTCCCAGGCCGTCGTATGCGTCGTCTACGCAAGCATGACTTCAGTCGCCGTTTGATGGCTGAACATCAATTGTCAGTTAACGATCTGATTTACCCGATGTTTATTTTGATGGGTAAAGATCGCCGCGAAACCGTTGAATCAATGCCGGGTATTGAACGCCTGTCGATTGATTTAATGCTAGAAGAGGCGCAATACCTCGCTCAGTTAGGTGTACCTGCTATCGCTCTATTCCCTGTGGTAAACCAAGATGCCAAAAGCCTATGTGCTGCAGAAGCTTACAACCCTGAAGGCTTGGTTCAGCGTGCAGTACGTTCTTTAAAAGAGCATGTGCCAGAGATTGGTGTGATTACTGATGTCGCGCTTGATCCCTTCACCACTCATGGCCAAGATGGCATCATCGATGAAGATGGTTATGTGCTCAATGACGAAACAACCAAAGTATTGGTTAAACAAGCGCTGTCTCATGCAGAGGCGGGAGCCGATGTGGTTGCGCCATCCGACATGATGGATGGTCGTATTGGCGAAATACGTAAAGCGCTAGAACAAGCCGGCCATATCAATACCCAGATTATGGCTTACTCTGCTAAGTATGCTTCTTGTTACTATGGCCCATTCCGCGATGCTGTCGGTAGTGCGAGCAATCTTAAAGGTGGCAACAAGAAGAACTACCAGATGGACCCTGCTAACAGTGATGAAGCACTTCATGAAGTGGCAATGGACGTTAATGAAGGTGCGGACATGGTCATGGTTAAGCCTGGTATGCCGTATCTTGATATCGTGCGCCGTGTGAAGTCTGAGCTCGAAGTACCGACATTTGCTTATCAAGTATCTGGCGAGTATGCGATGCACAAGGCAGCTTTCGCCAATGGCTGGTTAAAAGAGCGTGAGACAGTAATGGAATCTCTACTGTGCTTTAAACGCGCCGGTGCGGATGGCATCTTAACGTACTTTGCAAAAGACGTCGCCGAGTGGTTGGCGGAAGAAAATGCCCAAGCAGCGACGTTCTTAAAAGACGACCAGTAATAGCCTTAGCTAAGTAATAACTATCAGGCTGACGTATGTCAGCCTTTTTTCGTGTTGGAGAACCTTGATGAGCATTATTTATCGTTTCGGAACGTTAGAAGAGTGTGTTCAAGTGGTGCAAGAGATTGATGAGTTTAGCCACAAAGAGACGGTCGAAAGTTTGTCGGCACGCCTAGAAGGGAAACCGCGTTCCTTAATTCAAATTGCTCAAGAAGGGGATAACCTACTAGGGTTTAAGATTGGCTACCAGATTGATGAAACGACTTTTTATAGTTGGTTTGGTGGTGTGTCTTCACTGGCGCGTAACAAAGGAGTAGCTCAAAAGCTGCTCGAAATTCAGGAGGCTTGGGTTAGTGAGCAGGGCTATCAGCAGCTTAAGGTGAAATCGCGTAACCAGTTTCCAGCGATGCTGATGTTGTTGATTAAAAATGGCTATGTGATTGAAAATTATGAGCAAAAAGAGCCTTTGCTTGAGAGTCGTATTCATTTTGTGAAGCAGTTGGATAAGTGTCATCAAAATTAAATGAGATTTTTTCTCATTTAGGTGTTGACGTATTAAATGAGAATGGTTATTATTTATCTCGTCTTAGGGAATGAGAGAAGTTCACAAGGACGTTGAGTTACCAAATTCATAAATGGAGGTGGTGATGACACTGAACTTAATCGAACTTGCACGAGTTCTTTTTGACACGACATTGCTCACATTGCTTCCAGTGTAATTTATAGCTTTATGGCAAAGCACATCATTCACCTGAATTGCTTTGACCCCTTTTTGCTAGGCGACATCGAACGATGTCGCTTTTTTTATGCCTTCAATTTGTCCTCGAACAAAAGGACACCAATAGTCTTTTCCACAATGCAAGATCATTTTGGGATCGATCTTTAAACGATCGATCTTGAATATATTTCTTAATTAACATGCATTTATCGTTGATTTTGATTTTTGTGTTCACTGTTTTATATCCTGTGGGTAAATAATATAAACAGAGTTATCCACAGAGAGGCTGAGACCCAGGCAAAGGAATAGTCAAATGTGTCGGAGCAGATCAAAGAGTTAAAATGGATTCACTGTCTTAGTCATGGCATCCTAAGCAGATCTTTTTGTGCATTTTGTTTGGATACGTAAAGACTATGGCCAACATCCCTGACAATCCGTTGATTTTGATCGACGGTTCTTCTTACTTATACCGCGCGTTCCACGCTTATCCAGAAACGATGAGTAATGGTGAAATACCAACTAATGCTGTTTATGGTGTGGTTAACATGCTGCGCAGCATGATGCGTCAGTTCTCTTCAGAGCGTATTGCTGTTGTGTTTGATGCCAAAGGAAAAACGTTCCGTGACGAAATGTACCCAGAGTACAAAGCTAATCGTCCTCCAATGCCAGATGATCTGCGTTGTCAGATTGAGCCTTTGCACAACGTAATCCGTGCAATGGGCTTGCCGTTGATCTGCACCCCAGGTGTCGAAGCCGATGATGTTATCGGAACGCTAGCTTACCAAGCGTCACAGGCGGGTATGCCGGTACTGATCAGTACTGGTGATAAAGATATGGCGCAGTTAGTGGATGACAACGTTACTTTGATCAACACCATGACTAATGTGGTGATGGATCGTGAAGGCGTGGTTGATAAGTTTGGCATCCCACCCGAGCTTATTATCGATTACCTCGCGTTGATGGGCGATAAGGTCGATAACATTCCGGGCGTTCCGGGCGTGGGTGACAAAACAGCAACAGCATTGCTGCAAGGGATTGGAGGTATCAACAAACTGTATGAAAATCTCGATGATATTGCCCCTCTTGGCTTC
The DNA here is from genome assembly GCF_036533755.1 of Vibrio sp. M260118. NCBI lineage: Bacteria > Pseudomonadati > Pseudomonadota > Gammaproteobacteria > Vibrionales > Vibrionaceae > Vibrio > Vibrio sp. M260118. The sequence goes on from NZ_JATABG010000009.1 coordinate 28,104, forward strand.
CGTGGTTCGAAAACCATGGCGAAAAAGCTACTCGATAACGAAGAAAATGCCCGTTTATCCTATGACCTAGCGACGATAAAGCTTGATGTTGAGCTAGAACAGACGCCTGAATCTTTGCTTAAATCTGAACCAAACAGAGACGAACTGATTAAACTTTATGGTCAATTGGTGTTTAAGTCGTGGCTAAATGAACTTCTCGATGGCGGTTCAGGTGCAGTTGAGGCTGATGAAAAATCAGCAGCTAAACGTTCAGCAACTTCCGTGAGCAATGTTGCTGAAATGGATACTTCGGCGGTGACTATCGATCGTAGCCAGTACGAAACTATATTAGATGAGGCCACTTTCAACACTTGGTTAGAGAAACTAACAGCTGCTGAAGTGTTTGCATTTGATACAGAGACCGACAGTTTGGACTACATGGTGGCAAATCTAGTCGGTCTATCATTTGCGACTGAAGAAGGTATTGCTGCATATGTACCTGTTGCTCACGATTATCTAGATGCACCAGAGCAGCTTGATCGTAACTGGGTTCTTGAGCAGTTAAAACCAATCCTAGAAGATGAGGCTCAAGCGAAAGTAGGTCAAAATCTTAAGTATGACGCGAGCGTGCTTGCACGTTACGGCATTGAGATGAAAGGTATTAAGCATGACACCATGCTGGCTTCATATGTATACAACAGCGTTGGTGGCAAACACGATATGGACAGCTTGGCACTACGCTTTCTTCAGCATAGTTGCATCTCATTCGAGCAAATCGCGGGTAAAGGTAAGAACCAGCTGACATTCAACCAGATTGATCTTGGCGAAGCTTCACCATACGCGGCAGAAGATGCAGATGTCACGTTGCGTCTGCATAACCGTTTGATGAGCAATATTGAGCAAGATGACAAGTTAAAAGCGATCTACCAAGAGATTGAAGTTCCTTTGGTACCCGTTCTTTCACGTATTGAGCGCACCGGTGTTCTGATTGATGACATGAAGTTATCTACTCAGTCACAAGAGATTGCTCAACGTCTTGATGAACTCGAACAGAAGGCGTTTGAAATTGCTGAGCAAGAGTTCAACATGAACTCGCCAAAGCAGCTGCAAGCGATTTTATTTGAGAAAATGGGCTTACCAGTTGTCAAGAAGACACCTTCTGGTACGCCGTCGACTAATGAAGAGGTTTTGCAAGAGCTGGCGTTGGATTACCCTCTGCCTAAGCTCATTTTAGAGTACCGTGGGTTAGCTAAGCTAAAATCAACCTACACTGACAAACTGCCTAAGATGATCAACCCAGAGACTGGGCGTGTACATACCTCGTACCATCAAGCCGTAACGGCAACGGGTCGCTTATCATCAACCGATCCAAACTTACAGAATATTCCAATTCGCAATGAGGAAGGTCGCCGTATTCGTCAGGCATTTATTGCAGAGCGTGGCTATAAGATCATGGCGGTCGATTACTCGCAAATTGAATTACGTATTATGGCACACCTGTCTGGCGACAAAGCGTTGTTAGAGGCATTCCAGCAAGGCAAAGATATCCACGCAGCGACAGCAGCGGAAATAATGGGCACAACTATAGAACAAGTAAGTTCTGAGCAGCGCCGTCGTGCCAAAGCGGTTAATTTTGGCCTTATCTACGGCATGAGTGCATTTGGTCTGGCTAAACAGCTGGGTATTCCTCGTGGTGAAGCGCAAGACTACATGAACAAGTACTTTGAACGTTACCCTGGCGTTATGCAGTATATGGAAGATACTCGTAGCGCAGCCGCAGAACAGGGTTATGTTGAGACTATCTTCGGTCGTCGTTTACACCTTCCAGAGATTAAGTCGCGTAATGGTATGCGTCGTAAAGCGGCTGAACGAGCTGCGATCAACGCACCAATGCAAGGAACCGCAGCTGACATCATTAAAAAAGCAATGTTGTTAGTCGATGAGTGGATTCAAGCAGAAGGTGATAGTCGAGTTAAGTTATTGATGCAAGTACACGATGAACTGGTATTTGAGGTTCAGGAGTCAGCTTTAGCCGAAATTGAAAGTAAAGTACAACAATTGATGGAAGCTGCTGCGGAGTTGGACGTGCCACTCGTCGCTGAATCTGGTCATGGTGACAAC
>NZ_JATABG010000010.1:0-27976 GCF_036533755.1 Vibrio sp. M260118
CTATGGCGTATAGTAAGTCGCTGCACCTGGACCTACAGGCAGACCTAGCAAGAATACCCAAACGTAAAACAGTAAACTCCAGCCGACGATGAACACGATTGAATAAGGTAGCATAGTCGCAATAAGCGTGCCGATACCTAGATTCTTCATGTAACGGGTTGCTACAGCCAAAATTAGACCGAAATAGCTCATCATTGGTGTAATGATGTTAGTGGTTGAGTCACCGATACGGTAAGCCGCTTGAATTGTCTCAGGAGCATAGCCCACTAGCATTAGCATCGGAACAAAGATTGGCGCTGTTACCGCCCACTGAGCAGAAGCCGAACCGATCATTAGGTTAATGAAGCCACACATCAGGATGAATGCGAAGAATAGCATTGGCCCAGTTAGACCAATTTCCTGCAGGAAGCTTGCACCTGCTACTGCGAACACCTGTCCAAAGTTAGTCCACTTAAAGAAAGCAACAAACTGAGCAGCAAAGAAAACCAATACGATGTACATGCCCATAGAAGACATAGACTTCGCCATTGCATCAATGACATCACGGTCAGTTTTCATTGAACCAGTAATTTTACCGTAAACAAAACCTGGGATTGCGAAGAATACGAAAATAAACGCGACAATACTCTTCAGGAATGGTGACCCTGCAATGGTACCTGACGCAGAACGCAGAACACCGTCTTCAGGAACAATCGTCCACGCTAGAAGTGCTGAAACTACAACAACAGCAAGGCCAGCAAGTTTAAGACCTTTCTTCTCTACATCTGTCAGCTTACCCATAGAGTCATGAGATAGATCTTCAGATGCTTCCTCATCATTGTACTTACCTAGTTTAGGCTCAACGATTTTCTCGGTAACAAACGCACCTGTAATCGCAATGAAGAAAGTCGACACAAACATGAAGTACCAGTTAACTTCTGGTCCAACCGTGTAGCTTGGATCAATCATTTGCGCTGCCGTTTCTGTAATACCAGAAAGCAGAGGATCAACCGTACCAATTAGTAAGTTAGCAGAATAGCCACCAGAAACACCAGCAAAAGCCGCTGCAAGACCTGCAAGGGGGTGACGACCTAAAGAGTGGAACAGCATCGCAGCTAGTGGGATAAGTACCACATAACCTAGCTCAGACGCTGTGTTTGAAATAATACCTGCAAATACAACGGTTACCGTAACCATGCGCTTAGATGCGCCCATTACCATACCACGCATCGCTGCAGATAGAAGACCAGAGTGCTCTGCAATGGCAACGCCAAGCATAGCGACAAGTACCGTTCCTAGTGGAGCAAAACCAACGAAGTTCTTAACTAGATTGGTAACAATAAGCTGTAAGCCTTCAGCATTAAGCAGACTGACCACATGGATCATACCATCAGCAGCACGACCTTTCGCACCTTCAGGGCGAGGGTCCATAACTGACACTTCAAAGTAGCCTGCGATACCTGAGGTAATTAGGATTGCAACACAGAAAATTGCAAATAGAGTGATTGGGTGGGGTAATAGGTTCCCCAAATATTCGACGCCATCGAGAAAGCGAGTAAATAAAGGTTTCTTTGGCGAGTTTTGTTTAATCGAAGCAGATGAACTCATCTGTTCCCTCCTTGTAGTTATTCCTGCGCTTTTTGTGACAGATATGTCAACAAAGCTCGCGCAGGTTACTAGACAAGGCATATGCCACAAAATCTAAAATGTTACAAAGTATGTATTCAACCGAAATATTTAACGCCAAACAAACAAAAAAGCAGTAATTAACACCACTACAAAAACATTAATTAGCATTATAATTCATAAAAATACATGCATTCTGTTTATTTTTTAAACGCTATTTCTGCACAGCTTTAAACCTTGGGTTGGTTTTACAGATCACGTAGAGCCGCCCTCTTCTTTTTACGATTTGGCAATCTGGGTGACGACGTTTAGCACTCTTCAGCGATTTAACCACTTTCATTTACTTATCTCCTTTTGAAAATTGACCAAAGCGACGCTTAAAGTTGGCGACGCGGCCTTCCTGATGAATAACGCGCTGCTTACCCGTATAGAAAGGGTGAGACTTTGAAGAAACCTCTACCGTAAAATACGGGTAAGTTTTGCCATCTTTCCATTCAATAGTGCGATCAGTTTGCAAGGTTGAGCCAATAAGAAAATACTCATCGATGCTTGTATCATGAAAAACGACTGTTCTGTATTCTGGGTGAATAATTAGGTTGCATTATTACCTCAACAACTATCAATAATGTTATAACGTTACAAATGATAATAATTATCAGTAACTTTTGCTAGCTTTTTTTGTGCTACTTTTGCCCAATCACAATCTTGAGAAATAGCCCATGTATTCAGTAGAGCCAATAGGCGTCATTGAAAGCCCTTACAAAGAAAAGTTTGCAGTCCCTAGACAACCAAGCTTAGTTCCATCAGCAACATCCCGGGTTAAGCTGTTGGGCAAAGCCAACTGTCTAGAGTCAGTCAGAGGCATTGAACAATTTGACCATATTTGGTTGCTGTTTATGTTCGATCAGAATCTATCTACTGGTTGGAAACCAACCGTTAGGCCGCCTAGGTTAGGAGGTAATGAGCGAATTGGTGTTTTCGCTTCTCGTTCAACATTCCGCCCAAATGGGATTGGCATGTCTGCGGTTGAGCTTCAAGGAGTAAGCCAAAGTGGCAACCAAGTTTATCTCGATCTTGGTGGCGTCGATTTGGTCGATGGCACACCGATTGTCGATATCAAACCCTATATCCCCTACACCGACTCTATTACCCACGCCGATGGCGGATATGCAGAAGAGCGGCCTGAGACTTTAGCAGTTAATTTCGATTCGGCATGTAGAGAGATACTCAACAACCACCCCAACCGAACCCAAGTCTATAAGGTGATCTGTGAGGTACTGGCTCAAGACCCAAGACCTGCTTACAGAAAGGGCAAACCTGACAACAAAATATACTCTGTAAGACTGTTTGATCTCGACGTAAGGTTTAAAGCCAACGACAGCTTTATTACCGTAGTTGAGGTTGTAAGGGTATAGAAACTAAAAATTCGCAGCCTATTTGCCCTAACTCGCTCAATCTCATCGCCTGAAAGCTTTTGAGTCGGTGAAATGGCTGCTATTATAGGCGGCTAACAATTTTCCCCACGTGGGATCTCTATACTCCTGTCCATTCCGGCTTGAGTAACTAACTTTAATAAACGGATAAGTTAAATGCGTACCAGTAATTATCTTCTTTCTACTCTGAAGGAGACTCCAAACGACGCAGAAGTAGTGAGCCACCAGCTCATGCTACGTGCAGGTATGATCCGTAAGCTGGCTTCAGGTCTCTACACCTGGCTACCTACTGGTCTACGTGTACTGCGTAAAGTCGAAAACATCGTTCGTCAAGAGATCGACAATGCAGGTGCAGTCGAAACATTGATGCCCGTTGTTCAGCCGTTTGAACTTTGGGAAGAAACAGGCCGCAGCGAGAAAATGGGTCCTGAGCTACTTCGATTTACTGACCGTCACACTCGTCCGTTTGTTCTTAGCCCAACCGCTGAAGAAGTGATCACTAGCCTAGTGCGTAATGAAGTGAGCTCTTACAAGCAGTTACCGCTAAACCTGTACCAAATCCAAACGAAATTCCGCGATGAGCGTCGCCCCCGTTTTGGCGTAATGCGTGCACGCGAGTTCAGCATGATGGACGCGTACAGCTTTGACATCGACAAAGAAGGTCTGCAAAAATCTTACGATGCAATGCACGATGCGTACTGTAAAGCCTTCGACCGCATGGGCCTTGAATACCGTCCAGTATTAGCTGACTCTGGTGCAATCGGTGGTAGTGGCTCTCAAGAGTTCCACGTTCTTGCTGAAAGCGGCGAAGACCTAATTGCATTCTCTACTGAGTCTGACTATGCGGCGAACATCGAAAAAGCTGAAGCGCTAGCACTCGCTGACAAAGCTGATGCTCCAACTCAAGAGATGACGTTAGTCGATACGCCAGACGCAAAAACCATTGCTGAGCTTGTTGAACAGTTTGAACTGCCAATCGAGAAGACGGTTAAAACGCTATTCGTTAAAGCCTCTGATGAAGTTGAAGCTGATCTAATCGCACTCATCATCCGTGGCGACCACGAACTGAACGAAGTGAAAGCAGAAAACCTTCCTCAAGTAGCCGCTCCACTAGAGATGGCAACAGAAGAAGAGATTCGTGCTCTAATCGGTGCAGGCCCTGGCTCACTTGGCCCTGTTGGCCTTAAACTGCCATTCATCGTTGACCGTACTGTTGCCGTGATGAGCGACTTTGGCTCAGGTGCTAACGTTGATGACAAACACTACTTCGGCATTAACTGGGGTCGTGACGTTGAACTCGGTCAGATTGAAGATCTACGTAACGTAGTAGAAGGCGATCCAAGCCCTTGTGGTAAAGGTACTATCGCTCTAAAACGCGGTATCGAAGTGGGTCATATTTTCCAACTGGGTAATGTTTACTCTGAAGCGATGAACTGTGGCGTTCTTGGTCCAGACGGTAAGAACGTTATCCTAGAGATGGGTTGTTACGGTATCGGTGTTTCTCGCGTCGTTGCTTCTGCAATCGAACAGAACCACGATAAGTACGGCATTATCTGGCCAGACGCACTGGCACCTTTCCAAGTGGCTATCGTGCCAATGAACATGCACAAGTCTGAAGAAGTGAAAGAAGCGGCTGAGAAGCTATACGCTGAACTGACAGCAATGGGCATCGAAGTGCTGTTTGATGACCGTAAAGAGCGCCCAGGTGTGATGTTCTCTGATATGGAACTTATCGGTATTCCTCATACTATCGTGATCGGTGATCGCAGCATGAAAGAAGGTAACTTCGAGTATAAGAACCGTCGTTCTGGTGAGAAAACAGCGGTAGCAATGGCAGATATCGTTGAGCACGTTAAAGCTCAGCTTGCGTAAGCTGATTGACGCTTAGAAATACAAAAGGCCGATGGAAACATCGGCCTTTTTTACAACTGATAAGAGTGAACCGCTATTCCAACGGCTCTGTCGGTGCTTGGCTTTTCACCTTTTTCGGTGCATAGGCAACGCCGGTCAACTCATCAGCGTTACCATCAATCAGCTCTCCAAAATGGAAAATACCACACTCACCCGGCTTCATTCGATGCCAAGTTTCATTACCGGTCAATGGCTGAGTAGCAATGACTGACACAATATCATTCGGTGTCGTCTCTTCTTGAAAGTTGATCTCTACATCTTCATCGATCAGTGCTGCCTTGCCAAAAGGCGCCCGACGCGTAATCCAATAAAGATGGTTAGTACAGTAAGTCATTACGTACTCACCATCAGAGAGCAGCATGTTAAACACACCTTTCTCACGCAATCTATCACAGCACTCAGCGACAAAGCGAAAAATGCCGACCATATCTTGTGGCGGCTCCGGGTATCGATCTTCCATTTGCTTTAATAGCCAGCAGAAAGAGAGCTCACTGTCAGTTTGTCCAACAGGGCGATGGCGACCGGTTTGCAGATCTTGGTAATCACTCAGTTGGCCATTATGAGCAAAGGTCCAATAACGCCCCCAAAGCTCCCGAGTAAATGGATGAGTGTTCTCGAGGTTGACGGCACCACGGTTAGCCTGACGGATATGGCTAATCACCGCACAGCTTTTAATTGGGTAGTTCTGGACTAGCTCAGCAATCTTAGATTTGCAGCTAGGGTTTGGATCTTTAAAATTGCGAAACCCTTTCCCTTCGTAAAAGGTAATTCCCCAGCCATCACGGTGCGGACCGGTATTACCGCCGCGCTGTATTAAGCCAGTAAAACTAAAACAGATATCAGTTGGCACATTGGCGCTCATTCCGAGCAATTCACACATGGTTTCGCAAACTCCCTTTATCCTTGCGTGCAGGAATTATAAACACAAAAGCGCTAGCAACTATCGCTAACGCTTATTGTATAGATTTAGTGCTAAAAGAGTTAAGCGTTTTCCATCTCTTTTTCGATCAGCTGAATCACGATGTGGATGATCTTGATATGCACTTCTTGAATGCGGTCTGCGTAGCCGAAGTGAGGCACGCGGATCTCGATATCAGCTAGGCCTGCCATCTTACCGCCATCCTTACCTGTTAGTGCTATGGTTTTCATTCCTTTCGCTTTCGCTGCATCAATCGCTTTTAAGATGTTGCCAGAGTTACCCGAAGTCGATAAGCCAAACAACACATCGCCCTTAGCACCAACCGCCTCTACATAACGAGAGAATACGTGGTCATAGCCAAAGTCATTGCTCACACACGACAAGTGGCTTGGGTCAGAAATCGCAATGCCCGGTAGACCTGGACGGTTTTCACGGTAACGGCCTGTAAGTTCTTCAGCAAAGTGCATCGAGTCACAGTGAGAGCCACCATTGCCACAAGAAAGGACTTTGCCGCCTTGCTTAAATGAATCAGCCAGCATTTTTGCTGCCGCTTCGATCTGAGCAATGTTTTCATCATCACTCAAAAATTTGTTCAATACGTCAGCAGCTTCAGTTAACTCGCTTTTAATTAAGTCATGATACATAGGTTATTCTCGAGTTCTTGGTAATAAATAATTCTGCACGATATACAGAAAATGTTATCTACAGAGTTTACTCAAACAAATCCCACTGTCGATAGTCCCCCCTTAACAAATCCCACTTTCGTCCTACTCTTAGCTCACAAAATCCGCACAGCTCGGCAAAATTAGACTTTCCACTCTACTTAGATCACTTTTTGAGCAAATTGCCATTTTACATTTCGTTAATAGTTTGATTACAATTAACTGGTTAGACCTCTTACATCTCATCGGCATAAAAACGATTACACCCAGCCGAAACAAGGAACGAAAGTATGGACATCTTGCTCTCAATATTAGGCTTTACCGTAGTGCTCGCTACCTGCCTTTATAAACGCACTTCACTGATGATTTCAGTGAGTGCTCTCACCTTAACCATGATTGCACTCTCTGTTTTCGGTACAGCAGGCTCAATCAGTTGGCTGCTATATATCGCAGCTATCGCCGTCTTAGCCGTACCATCGGTCAGGCAATCATTAATCAGCAAAAAAGCATTGTCGCTGTTTAAGCAAGTGCTACCTGCCATGTCTCAAACGGAAAAAGAAGCCCTCGATGCAGGCACCGTTTGGTGGGAAGCGGAGCTGTTTAAAGGCAAACCAAACTGGAACACACTGCACAATATTCAAACGCCACAACTCAGTACCGAGGAGAAAGCTTTCCTAGACGGTCCAGTAAGTGAAGTCTGTGCTATGGTCAATGACTATCAAGTCACTCATGAACTGGCCGACCTTCCACCTGAAGTCTGGCAATATTTAAAAGACAACAAGTTCTTCGCCATGATCATCAAGAAGAAGTATGGCGGACTTGAGTTTTCTGCATACGCACAGTCACTGGTACTGCAAAAGCTTACAGGTGTTTCAAGCGTACTTTCTTCAACCGTTGGTGTACCTAACTCTTTGGGCCCAGGTGAACTGCTTCAGCATTACGGTACTACGGAGCAGAAAGACTACTACCTACCTAGACTAGCAGAGGGCAAGGAGATCCCATGTTTCGCACTGACTAGTCCTGAGGCGGGATCGGATGCTGGCTCTATTCCTGACTATGGTGTTGTCTGTAAAGGAAAATGGGAAGGCAAAGATGTGCTAGGTATGCGTATCACTTGGAACAAACGCTATATTACACTCGCGCCTGTTGCAACGGTGCTGGGTCTAGCATTTAAACTGCGCGATCCAGATGGCCTACTTGGCGACACTAAAGATCTCGGCATTACATGTGCACTGATTCCGACTCACCTAAAAGGGGTTGAAATTGGCAACCGCCACTTCCCTCTCAATGTGCCATTTCAGAATGGTCCAACTCGTGCTGAAGACCTGTTTGTTCCACTTGATTTCATCATTGGTGGGCCAAAGATGGCAGGTCAAGGTTGGCGTATGCTAGTTGAATGTCTATCTGTGGGTCGTGGCATTACACTACCGTCGAACTCAACAGGTGGTATCAAAACTGCCGCATTGGCCACTGGTGCGTACGCACGCATTCGTCGTCAATTTAAACAACCGATTGGTCGTATGGAAGGTATTGAAGAGCCACTCGCACGCTTAGGAGGAAATGCTTATGTGATGGACGCTGCCAGTACGCTTACCGTTGCCGGTATCGACCTAGGTGAGAAGCCCTCTGTGATCTCAGCGATTGTTAAATACCACTGTACTCACAGAATGCAGCGTAGTGTCATCGATGCTATGGACATCGTCGGCGGCAAAGGTATCTGTTTAGGTCCTTCTAACTTCCTTGGTCGCGGCTATCAAGGTGCACCAATTGCGATTACGGTTGAGGGTGCAAACATTCTAACTCGTTCAATGATCGTTTACGGTCAAGGAGCAATTCGTTGTCATCCATATGTATTAGAAGAGATGAATGCAGCGTATTCCGATAAATCCGATGCACTGGAGAAGTTTGACGCAGCGCTTGCAGGCCATGTCAGTTTTGCAATGAGTAACTTAGTTCGTAGTTTCTGGTTAGGTTTAACTGATGGTTACTTCTCATCAGCGCCAGTAAAAGACTCAACAACCCGTTACTATCAACAGCTCAACCGTTACAGCGCAAACATTGCCTTTTTATCTGATGTTTCAATGGCTGTATTGGGAGGTTCACTGAAACGCAAAGAGCGTCTTTCCGCTCGTTTAGGCGATATTCTAAGTCAGCTCTACTTAAGTTCAGCAACCCTTAAGCGCTATGAAAGCGAAGGTCGTATTGAAGCAGATTTGCCTCTATTACATTGGGGACTGCAAGATAGCTTGAAGCAAACTGAACTCGCTATTGATGAGTTCTTAGCAAACTTCCCTAACAAGTGGATGGGTAAAGCTCTGCGTCTACTACTCATGCCATTTGGTCGAGTTCGTAAAGCGCCAAATGACAAGCTAGACAGCCAAGTGGCTAAGATACTTCAAACACCGAGTGAAACTCGCTCACGTCTGGGTCAATACCAATACCTAGAGCCAAGCGAATTCAATCCAGTAGGTCGTATTGAACATGCGCTTGAAGTCATTCTTGCAGCAGAACCCATTTTTGACCGTATTTGCAAAGAAACAGGCAAACGTCGTCCGTTCTTGCGACTGGATGAAGTGGCAGAGATCGGAATCGAGAAAGGTATTATTGATGCGCAAGAAGCGAATTTATTGCGTGAGGCGGAAACTCAGCGCCTATACGTAATTAATGTCGATGACTTTAGTCCGGAGACATTGGCTGCAAAGCCTAAAGTAGATACCCCATCACCAATGGATGAAGTCGCCTAACGCGAGAAAATGGAAAAGGGCTGTGCGAGCAGCCCTTTTTAGTATCTGGATTTTACGCAAACCTCACAAACAATGACTCTACTTCTTCGGCATCTCTAACTGCATCTCAGGAATCGCCTGCTTACTCGCTTTCAATTTACGTCTAATAAACCAAGCAACCAAACCAAGAATCACCACCAACACATTACCAACGCCAATAATAATCATAGTGCGAGTGCGCTTTTCTTCACGCATTTGGATAACTTGAAGCTCCTCCATACGCTTCTGCTGCTGGAGGCGCTCTTCTTCCTGTAAGCGACGTGTTTCCTCCATATCGACTTCAGCAACCACACTGTAAGTTTGTTCAGTCATCGGGAACACAAGCGGGCGCTCAGAACCCATTTCGGTGGCAAACGCCTCCCCTGTCCAAGAATAAAGCCCGATCTCTTCGCTGTATGGAATTTTTAATTCAAGCTTGTTGCTTTCCGCCTCAGCAGAACCTTGAACCGAGAGCTGTTGTTCACCTGGTGAGATATGGTCAATATGTCCGGCAATCGAGCCAGGTAAGATCATGCCTCGCTCTCCAGAAATCACAATACGATTTGGACTGTTGGCATCACGCGATTGAATGAACGTCGTTTCTAGAGGCGATGGATAGACAAGCACTTCTTGTTCTTGCGCACGAAGGAAGACACCATTACCAGACGTTACCCTAACTCGATACTTGCCCGGTGCACTGGAAATCGGTAGCGCCACGGTAAAGATACCGTCACCGGCAACTTCATCTAACCCCTGGCCATCGTCAGCGAACTCACCGATCACCTCTGCAACTGGCCTAGCCTCTTTTATTAGCTCGTCTTCATTTTCAATAAACTTAGTGAAAGTTACTTTAAGTTTTACTCGATCAAGAAAATCACGCAGCACCAAAGGCTGATCGTCTGAGGTAAGTCGGGCGTTGAACTTGATAGTTTCACCTTGGAACAGGCGATTAGGCAACCTATCCGTCGATAACTTTAAATGGGAGATAAGTTTAATTTTGTTCTTTGGTGTCACCTTACCAATCGCTTGCCATGGCCCTGGCATAGGGTTATCGATAGAGATAATATCCATCGAAGATTCTTGATACCAACGAACATTATCAGGGCTGCGCCACGCATAGTACTTTTTGCCATCGGGGCGAACTAACACCACAGGCTGTGAGCTCTTAGTACGATAGATCACAAAGGTGACCTGCTTGATGGAAGGGTCAACACGGAATCGGTTGTCGAGTAGTGACATTGAGGATTTATCAGCGCCGAAGCTTACTGCGCTAAACAGAATACCTATAATAGCAATCCAAATCCTCAACATTCTTTCTCCTATTGACGCCAGAGGCAGCTTCCGCCTTTCTCTACGATATCTAATCTACTTTGGTGGGCTTCTAATTCATCGGCAGTTGCGCGCAAAACCTTTAATGATTTTCGTCCACTCGCTGCTCGTTTTATCGCTTCTCCGCCCTCTTCGTTAGCACTACCTGCATTGAACTGCAATGAAGTCTGCCCACCTGTCATTAACAGATAAACATCGGCCAGAATTTCCGCATCGAGCAAAGCGCCGTGGAGAGTACGGTGTGAGTTATCAATACCGTATCGGTCACAAAGCGCATCTAGGTTGTTTCGTTTGCCCGGGAAGATCTTCTTCGCCATGGCCAGCGTATCGGTAACCTTACAGTAGTCGTCGGTTTTACCAATACTCGAGTCGAGCATACTAAACTCGTGATCCATAAAGCCGGTATCAAACGACGCATTATGTGCCACTAACTCAGCGTCTTTTATAAACGCCAAAAACTCTTCATGGACATCTTGATACTCTGGCTTATTAACCAAAAATTCATCAGTGATGCCATGAACCTCTAGCGCATCAGGTTGAATCTCTCGGTCAGGCTTTATGTAAACATGAAAATGTCGACCTGTCAGTTTACGATCGATAATTTCAACGGCACCGATCTCAATAATTCGATGCCCTTGGTAATGAGGACCGCCCTCACGGTTCATACCTGTGGTTTCGGTATCGAGTACCACGATGCGGTGGTGATTAGAATTGTTGCTGGTATTCATAACAATATGTGTGTCAGACTATGCCAATAATGTGCTTAACCCAATAGTATCAAATCATGACGAAACAGGTGGAAATTTTCACTGATGGTTCCTGCTTAGGTAATCCAGGCCCCGGAGGCTATGGCGTTGTTCTACGCTATAAGCAAACCGAGAAGACCTTAGCCAAAGGCTACACCTTAACGACCAACAACCGTATGGAAATGCTGGCAACTATTGTTGCCCTTCAAGCACTCAAAGAGCCGTGTGACGTTATTCTTACTACTGATAGTCAATATGTTCGTCAGGGCATTACTCAGTGGATCCATAACTGGAAGAAGCGTGGTTGGAAAACGGCGGATAAAAAACCTGTTAAAAATGCTGATCTATGGCAAGCCCTTGATAAAGAAACAGAACGTCACAGTATCGATTGGCGTTGGGTCAAAGGTCACGCAGGTCATAGAGAAAATGAAATGTGTGATGAACTAGCTCGCGCTGCGGCGGAAAATCCAACCGAAGAAGACAGCGGTTACATTCCCAACTAAGCTAATGGCTGTGCTTATTTGACACCTTGTAATTGACGCCCAATGGCGTCAATTTTCGTTTTAGCTTCCAGTGCGGCTTAATCGGTTTTAGCGGATAGGTGCGTTTACGAGCAACAATAAAGTACAAACTGCCCATCGGTGATGCCCAATCACCGATACTGTTTTCTAGCCAAGTCCACATAGGGCGATACCTCTGCATTGGAAACAGTGCATAGCGGTCACATTCGATGACCTGATAATTAAGTAACCCTAACCAGTCTTTAATCCGATTAGAAGTAAACATTCTGCCACTCCACGGCAGGTTATTTCGTCTCCACGGCATCAAACTCGCAAGCCCAGTGAAGCTAATGGGATTAAAACCGGTAATAATTAGATAGCCATCATCCATCATCACGCGATCAACTTCCCTTAACATACGGTGAGGGTCGTTACAGTAATCAAGCTGATGCGCCATTAACACCGCATCGAAACTCTTCTCTAAAAAGGGTAAATCGTAACCGTCTGCGATGACATTGTGCAAAGGGTTCTGGATATCTAAGTGAACTTGATGTTGAATATTACAGTTGAAGCTGGTTAATTCGCAGCTCAGGCCACCTAACTTAAGCAGATGGTAACCGAAAAGCTTTGGGCACCATTCGTCAACGCGAGTTTGAATTGATTCAATAACCCACTGGCCATTTTTAAGCTGAGACCATGAATGAGGCTTGTTAATCTTTTTCGTGCTACGTGCTGGCTTCATTGTTAACCTGCTTCACTTGCGTCCGTTGACTGATAAACTGGAGACACAACCATGTTGAATATCAAAAGCATACCTGCATTTAATGATAATTACATCTGGCTGATTGAAAATAGCGATCGCCGTTGCGCTGTTGTCGATCCAGGTGACGCTGCGCCTGTTCTGGCTTACCTAAAAGCACACGATTTGAGTTTAGAAGCGATCCTAATTACCCACCATCACAATGACCATATTGGTGGAGTGCCTGAGCTGGTGCGCCAATTCCCTGAGATTGATGTTGTCGGTCCAGTCAACGAACCAGTACCAACATTGACTCATGCCGTTGAAGCTGGTGAGCAAATTGAACTGTTTGGTGAAGTCTTCTTTGTCTTAGGTTTAGAAGGGCATACCCGAGGCCACATTGGTTATGTCGGTGATGGCAAGCTCTTCTGTGGCGATGTGCTATTCTCCGCAGGCTGTGGACGTGTATTCGAAGGTACCATGGAGCAGATGTACAACTCGTTGAGCAAACTTGCAGCGCTACCAGAAGAGACGGAGGTCTACTGTGCCCATGAATACACAGCAAGCAATGTCGCTTTTGCCCTCGCAGTAGAACCAGACAATAAACAACTGCACCAATACCGTGATGAAGTAAATCGGCTTCGTGCTCAGAACAAACCCACCATCCCTACAACAATTCGTCGTGAAAAATGGATTAACCCGTTCCTACGCCTAGACCAACAAACCATCATTCGTTCAGTTGCAAGTCGCACCGCTGAAAGCGACGCGCTCGCCATTTTTGGCGCATTACGTGAGTGGAAGAACGAATTTTAACGTTTTGCTGCTTGTCACCCACTCATAGTGGCAAGTATTATCAGCAGCCAAGTTAAAAAAGGGCTGTGAAATGCGAGTAAAACACAGCTGGGTATTAGCACTATTATTATCAGGTTGTCAGCTTACCCAGCCGACTGAGTCTGAAGATGCCGTCTCTTCAGAAACAAATAATCCATCTATTGAACAGAGTGAGCCAAGTGCTCAACCAGCAAAACCAATCGTTAACCCCGAGCCAGTGGTGACACCTCAGACACAACAGGATGTCTGGAAGCGTATCGCTATGCAGCTAGAGATGCCTGTACCTGACCATAAGCTAGTTAACTACTACCGTACCTGGTATCTCAAGCATCCAAATCACTTAAAAACAGTCTCAAAGCGTGCTGAACCTTTTCTATACCTAATCACAGAGAAAATTGAACAACGTGAGTTGCCTTTGGAGCTCGCACTACTGCCTGTTGTTGAAAGCTCGTTTGATGCATTTGCCTACTCTCATGGTAGCGCTGCCGGTCTATGGCAGTTTGTTCCTGGTACAGGAAAACAACAAGGTCTGAAACAGAACTTCTGGTATGACGGCCGCCGTGATGTCGACGCAGCAACCGACGCAGCTCTAGATTACCTGACCGCTCTCAATAAACGCTTTGACGGTTCATGGACTCACGCTATCGCTGCCTATAACAGTGGTGGTGGACGTGTATCGAGCGCGATTCGCAAAAACACTAAGCTCGGCAAACCGACAGATTTCTTCTCACTCGATCTTCCTAAAGAGACCAGTGGTTATGTACCTAAGCTACTTGCACTCGCAGACGTGGTCGCTAACCAAGAGAAGTACGGCATTGAAATCCCTGCCATTGCCAACAAACCAGTGGTTGAGTTAGTCGACCCGCAAGAGCAACTTGATCTCGCTATTGCAGCCAATTACGCAGGTATCAGTGTTAAACAGCTACAGAGCCTAAACCCAGCCTACAACCAATGGGCTACTGCTCCAGATGGTCCTCACCAGTTACTGCTTCCTATCGGCAATGTTGAACAGTTCAACCAAGCGGTTAGTGAAAATCGCGGCAAAGGCATGAAGGTGGTTCGCTACAAGGTGAAATCGGGTGATAGCTTGAGTGTGCTAGCGAGAAAGTACAACACAACGGCTAAAGTAATTCGCACTGCTAATAACATGAGCAACAATAACATCCGTGTAGGCCAGCACCTGATGATCCCGACCTCCATTAAAGATGACAAAGCTTATGCACTTAGCGCTTCAAATCGCCTAGCCAAGACCCAAGCCAAGTCCCGTGGTCAATATAAGCTCACGCATACTGTCCGCTCTGGCGACAGCTTGTGGTCAATTGCCCGTGCGAACAAAGTTTCTCACCAATCTTTGGCTAAGTGGAACGGCATGGGCCCAAGAGACACACTACGCGTTGGTCAAAAACTGGTGATTTGGAAGAACAGTTCTGACGGTGGCATCATTCGCACAGTTTTCTACAACGTGCGCACTGGCGACACCATCAGTGGTATCGCTAGCAAGTTCAAAGTGAAATCGAACGACATCGTTAAGTGGAATGATCTCAACAAACAAAAATACCTTAAGCCTGGTCAAAAGCTTAAGCTGTATGTAGATGTAACTAAGGTAAGTGTATGACCCCGTCAAGTAACCCGTTAATTATGCTAGTCGATATTTTCCGTTCGCCTAGCGCCTGTTTCTTAGCGCTCTATCAACGTGGAGCTTGGGGTTGGCAACCATATATCTTCTTAGTTCTGTCTCCTTTTCTATTTTGGGGTGCGTACTTCGACATGGTCGATTTTGAGTGGTTAAGACAGGCACTTGCCGTACAATTAGCAGAAACGAACCCTAAGCAATTAGAGCTGCTTGATGCGAACACTCTAATGGCAAGTGAGATCATTAGTGATATTGCAGGCCGAACGCTAACCATTCTAATGCTCGCTTTCTGGTTTAACTTAGCGACAAAGCCGAGTCAGCATCAACATGGCTTCTGGAAGTGGTTTGCCGCCGCTGCTGTCATCACCTTCCCTGCGATTATTGGTGATCTCGCTAGTTATGTCAGCGCACTGCTGAAACATGGTCAGGTGATGGTCTACGCGGCCGATCTGAATAGCCTAAATGGTTTATTAAAACTACCGCTAACCAATGAGTGGTCGCAGTTTGCTAGCTCATTCCCACTGTTACTGCCTTGGTATATTGCGCTTGGCTATGCCGCTGTAGGGACTTGGACTGAGTTTGAACGAGGTCAAGCTCTGGTTATCTCAGCGCTTCCTTGGCTAGCTTACTACCTAATCTGGGCACTTTACATCTTAATCTTCTAATGTAGAGCAAAGTTGACCAGAATAGGATTATGGTCAGAGGCGTCAGAAATTGTCGCCTCTGCTTTTTTCAGCACTAAATCGCGATAAAAAACGTGGTCAAGAGGCAAACCGGTTATAAACTGAGTCCGACCATCGGGTAGATATTCCACTTCCTGCAAACCAAGCTTAGCCAGTTCTTTCGACATCACCTCAAATCGCTCTTCACTCCAACTATTAAAGTCGCCTGCAACAATTATCGGCCCTTTATGTTTGATTAGCTCATTGGTCAATATCGCCAACTGTCTATGATACTCGACCGTGCCATAGGTAAAGTTAACCGCATGAATGTTCACCACCGCTACTGATTCACCGTTAGACAGTGGATACGTGGCATACAGCGCTGATTTAGGTAGCCCTAACCAAGGCTCTAACTCAGTATAGGCGCATGCTTTACTAGGCGTACTCCTAGAAAGGTTCAAAACACCTGCCGATGTATCGAATGCCTTGAATGCGTCGACTTGACTGCCGAAAAAACCTTGAGAGCCAATCCAGTCCACCAGCTCGTCAGTCATACTCGCCTCTTGTAGCAGTACCAGCTGTTTAGCATGGGAGAAGCGTTCAAGTTGCTCACGCCAATTACTGCGATTCTGCTTGTAGATATTCCACACCAGAATGTTTAACTCGCCTTCAATGTCGAGGCTAGACGCATGATCATTTCGATAACAGCGTAACGAGAGTTCAACTTGATTATCATTAATCGATGCCAGTTTAGGCTGACTAGAGAAGCTAAAAATAGTTTGAAAACTAACAAAAGCTAGCGTTGATAGGATGAGAATAGTAAGCAGTAGGTAAGCGGATTTTTTCATTGTGTTGCCTAGGGTCTGTTGACCCTAAAACAAAAAGAGCCTGTTGGCTCTTTTTTCAGATTTAGATTGCGTCTTCATCTTCTTCGCCAGTACGAATTCGTACCACGCGTTCGACTTCGGTTATAAAGATTTTTCCGTCGCCAATTTTACCCGTCTGTGCTGTTTCAATAATG
Organism: Vibrio sp. M260118; assembly: GCF_036533755.1. Classification (NCBI taxonomy): domain Bacteria; kingdom Pseudomonadati; phylum Pseudomonadota; class Gammaproteobacteria; order Vibrionales; family Vibrionaceae; genus Vibrio; species Vibrio sp. M260118. The sequence goes on from NZ_JATABG010000010.1 coordinate 16,754, forward strand.
GTATCAACACATTGATCAGCAACATCATCAGTCACAACGATTTCAAGCTTAACTTTAGGCAAGAAATCCACCATATACTCGGCGCCGCGATACAATTCAGTATGGCCTTTTTGACGTCCAAAGCCTTTCACTTCAGAAACCGTCATACCTGTAATACCCACTTCAGCCAACGCTTCACGTACATCGTCTAACTTAAACGGCTTGATGATCGCTTCAATCTTTTTCATGTTCATCCCTTAAACTATTATTGTTACTAGCATTATCCCATGTTCGCTAGGTAATAAAAAGCCCGAGCATAGCGTCTCGGGATTCTCTTTATCTCAAATAATTATTTTAGGCTCGAGTAGTAAGCCGCTAGATTGGCAATATCAGCGTCACTCAGCATCGCTGCTTGCGCTTGCATCACTGCAGCCAAACCACCATTACGCTCTTTGTTCTTATAAGCGTTAATTGATGTAACTAGGTACTGCTCATTCTGACCTTTTAAGTTTGGGTAACCTGGGATAACCGCGATACCATCCGCGCCATGACAAGCGGCACAGATCGCTGCTTTTGCTTGCCCTGCTGCAACATCACCAGCAGCCATAGCATTGCCCGCGAATAAACCCATTCCAAGTACCAATCCGATTGCGACCTTTTTCATTGCTCTTCCTTATAATTCCATGATAATTGTACGTTTTTATGTATACGATTTTACATAAACCGTTTTACCTTGTCCCAGATCAGTTCACAATCCTGGCCGATAAAATGGCGATCAATGAACAAATCTCCCACGGCAACAACCTTATCACCGCACAACAGTATAGGTGTTCTACGTCTTAACCAGCTCGGAACACCATACTCTTGGAAGAGTTTTTTCAATTTGCGACTGTGACCACGCTCTACCGGATGAGCCTTCAATCCTTCGGGATTAAAAGTAATCGACAAACGCCCTTGCGCTAAAGCTTGCTGAGAAAGATTACCTCGGCTATCTGGCACAACTACCATCTCACCGAGTTCATCAGGCAATACACATGGCTTTTCAAGCTCAACAACTTGAGACCAAGCTTCTAGTGATTGCCACTGTTTAACCAAGTAGAGTCGTTGTTCAAAACGGCGCACCTGACCTTGATCAAACTGATACTTCGGGTTCGCATCTTGCTGCGCCAGAGCGACATCTTGCCATATCCGAGCCAGTTGCACTCGACTTGGCATACGACAGTTGAGATTTTCAAACCACATGCGAATAATTCTATTACGTATGGCAGGGCTTATTGATTCAAGAGCATCAATGATTAAACTGCCATCGCGATGTATGCAGAGCTGATACTTGTCCACTAGTAGCTCATCTAGCAGCTTCTCCTGTTCACCGCAGAGTTCTGCTGTTCGCTGAATCGACTGGCGAATATGTGGCCATCGCTCAGCCAAGCATGGCGTAATAGAATGACGAACAAAGTTTCGCTCAAATCTTTGGTCTTGATTACTTTCATCCTCAATCCACTCTAATTGCTTTTCTCGAGCATACTCTTCGATCTGCTGACGAGATACCGTCAACAGCGGACGAACAAGGCAAGACTCAGCGAATGTCATTACTTGGGCCATTGAGGACAACCCCTTCGGGCCACTACCACGCTTTAACGCAAGGAAAAAAGTCTCTAGCTGATCGTCAGCATGCTGACCTGTAAGTAAGAGATCGTTAGGTTGAAGATGCTTTGCTAAAGCTGCGTATCTCGCCTCGCGCGCACTCTCTTCAATACTCTTACCTTCAACCTCGACAATCACCTTCTCTAAGGCAAACTCTACATCAAGCTGCTGACACCACGCCTGACACATCTGCGCCCAGCGGTCGGCATTGGGACTCAATCCGTGGTGAACATGGACAGCCATGCACTCTACGCTCTGTGCTTGGCAATACGCTGCCATCAACTCAAGCATGACCCGAGAGTCGAGTCCACCACTCAGCGCAAGCACAATACGAGTATTGGCTTGATAATATTGCTGTACAGTTTGGTTAAAGACAGTTTCCAGATTCATAATCCAATGGTCATAAGGGTCTGCTGGCTAATAGTTTATCACTGGCAATAAAAAAGGCTGAACTAAGTTCAGCCTTTTTCTAACAATAGTGTCGATTAGCAGTAACCGTAGCTCATCAAACGCTGGTAACGACGCTCTAGTAGTGTGTCATTATCAAACGCTTCAAGCTCTTCAAGCTGACGAACTAGGGTCGCTTTCATATTTTGCGCCATCTGTTTGTGGTCACGGTGCGCCCCACCTAGTGGCTCATCAATGATCTCATCAATCAGCTCTAGCTCTTTAAGGCGAGGAGCGATCAGGCCCATTGCTTCAGCAGCCTGTGGCGCTTTATCAGAATCACGCCAAAGGATAGATGCACACCCCTCTGGTGAAATTACCGAGTAAGTTGAGTATTGCAGCATGTTGACGTAGTCACCGACACCAATAGCCAGTGCACCGCCTGAACCGCCCTCACCAACAACATTACAAATAACAGGCACTTTAAGGCCTGCCATCACTTTTAGGTTAGTTGCGATCGCTTCAGACTGACCACGCTCCTCTGCACCCACACCTGGGTAAGCGCCCGCTGTGTCAATGAAGGTGATAATTGGCATGTTAAAACGCTCTGCGGTTTGCATTAGACGTAGCGCTTTACGGTAACCTTCAGGCTTAGGCATACCGAAGTTACGTTTTACTTTCTCTTTCGTCTCACGACCTTTTTGGTGACCGATGATCATTACAGGACGACCATCTAAACGCGCCATACCACCAACAATCGCTTTATCATCTGCGTAGTGACGGTCACCCGCCATTTCGTCAAATTCAGTAAAGACATGTTCAATGTAATCAAGGGTGTAAGGACGTTGAGGATGACGAGCTAACTGGGCAGTTTCCCAAGCACCAAGGTCGCTGAACGTTTTCTTTTTAAGTTCTAAGCTTTTCTTCTCTAGCTGTTCTATCTCTTTCTCAAGATCAACACCAGATTCACCACCATGACGAGATACATCACGAAGTGCTTCAATTTTTGCTTCTAGCTCTGCGATTGGCTTTTCAAATTCTAAAAAATTCAGGCTCATCTATAGATCCTTTATGATTCGGTTGCGTAATACCGAACTTAGTTAAATTCGAGTTCTACCTGACCTTTGCCAAGTAGTTGTTTTAAATCATCTAATAATGCGTCACTTGGCGTCACTCGCCATTCTGTACCTAACGTTAAACGCGCCCGTGCATCAGAGCGCTGGTAGTATACATGGACAGGAACGCTACCCGCCCGATGAGGCTCTAGTATTTGACTAAAGCGCTCAAAAAAACGGTCATTGATTTGAGATTGGTCGAGGGAGACAGATAATCCTCGTGCGTACTTTTCACGAGCTGACCCGAGATCCATAACCTCACGCGCGGACATTTTAAGACCACCATTGAAATCATCAAAGCTGACCTGTCCCGAAACAACCAAAATTTTATCTTTTTCTAACAATTCTGCGTATCGATCTAGGGCATCGGAGAACAACATCACTTCCATTCGGCCACTTCGATCGTCTAACGTCATAATACCAATGCGTGTTCCGCGCTTGGTTGTCATTACCCTTGCAGCAATCACTAGACCCGCAACAGTAACACTTTGATCACGCCTTGTTGGCGTCGCGTCTTTTAGTCGACAACTAGTATACTTACCAAGTTCCTTTATGTAGGCATTTATTGGGTGCCCGGTCAAATAAAGACCTAAAGTATCACGCTCGCCTTCAAGCCATACCTTCTCTGGCCACGGCTCTATTTTAGTATATTTGTGCTCAACTTCTTCCGGCGCTTCAGTCAATACACCGAACAAATCTGTTTGACCAAAGGCCTCCGCTTGGTGATGTTGGCTTGCAGCTTTTACTGCATCATTGAGTGATGCCATCATCGCCGCACGGTGTGGGCCAAGACGGTCAAGCGCGCCAGCGTAGATCAGCTTTTCAATCACACGCTTGTTAACCTTTTTCAGGTCGATACGGGCACAGAAATCAAACAGGTCTTTAAAGTGACCATCTTTGTTACGAGCTTCTAAGATCGCATCAATCGGGCCTTCACCAACACCTTTAATAGCACCAATGCCATAGACAATCGCTCCAGTTTCATCGACGTTGAAACGATACAGACCGGCATTGATATCTGGCGGCAGGACTTTGAGCTTCATGCGGAAACACTCATCGACCAGGCCAACCACCTTCTCGGTGTTATCCATATCGGCAGTCATTACCGCAGCCATGAACTCGGCAGGATAATGCGTTTTTAGCCACAGTGTTTGGTACGAAACCAGTGCGTAAGCGGCGGAGTGTGATTTGTTAAAGCCATAACCCGCGAACTTCTCTACCAAGTCGAAGATTTTCATCGCCAGTTCGCCATCGACACCATTGGCAATCGCACCTTCTTCAAAGGTGGCACGCTGCTTAGCCATCTCTTCAGGTTTTTTCTTACCCATCGCACGACGAAGCATATCTGCCCCGCCTAGCGTATAGCCAGAAAGAACCTGAGCGATCTGCATTACCTGCTCCTGATAGAGGATAATGCCGTAGGTTGGCTCTAGGATCTCTTTTAGCGAGTCATGCTGCCACTGTTCATCAGGGTATGAAACCGCCTCGCGCCCATGCTTACGGTCGATAAAGTTATCTACCATGCCCGATTGCAGCGGCCCCGGACGGAACAGAGCTACCAGTGCGATAATATCTTCAAAACAATCTGGTTGAAGGCGTTTGATTAGCTCTTTCATACCACGTGATTCAAGCTGGAATACCGCCGTGGTCTCTGAGTTTTGTAGCAGATTGAATGAGGCTTGGTCGTCGAGCGGAATCGATTCGATCGCAACCGGATCCTTACCCTCTTTCGCCAAGCGCGGGTTAATCAAACCTAGCGCCCAGTCGATAATCGTCAGTGTACGCAGACCTAAGAAGTCGAACTTAACCAGACCAGCGGTTTCAACGTCGTTCTTATCAAACTGAGTAACAGGGAAATGACCTTCCGCATCGGCGTAAATCGGCGCAAAATCTGTAATCGTAGTTGGTGAGATTACAACACCACCTGCGTGCTTACCCGCGTTACGTGTACACCCTTCTAGGATGCGACACATATCGATCAGCTCTTTAATCTCTTCGTCGTTTTCGTACAACTCAGGCAGTGCAGGTTCCGCTTTAAAAGCTTTCTCTAGGGTCATGCCCGGATCTGGCGGCACAAGCTTAGAAATACGGTCAACAAAGCCAAAACCGTGGCCGAGTACACGACCTACATCACGGATAACCGCTTTTGCCGCCATAGTACCGAAAGTGATGATCTGTGACACCGCATCACGGCCATACATCTCCGCAACGTGGTCGATAACTTGGTCACGCTTATCCATACAGAAATCGACATCGAAATCGGGCATGGAGACACGCTCTGGGTTAAGGAAACGTTCGAATAGCAGGTCATATTCAAGTGGATCGAGGTCAGTGATCTTCAACGCGTAAGCCACCAACGAACCGGCACCCGAACCACGACCTGGGCCTACTGGAATGGCATTATCTTTTGACCACTGGATGAACTCCATTACGATCAAGAAGTAACCTGGGAAGCCCATGTTGTTGATGACTTCTAGCTCAATCTTAAGGCGGTCCTCATACTCTGGTCGACGCTCTGCACGAACAGCAGGATCTGGGAATAGAAATTCGAGACGCTCTTCAAGCCCCTCTTGTGATTTCTTAACTAAGAACTCCGTCTCTTCCATACCTTCAGTTGGGAAGGCTGGCAGGAAGTACTCCCCTAAACGGACAGTGACGTTACAACGCTTAGCAATCTCTACGCTATTCTCTAGTGCCTCTGGGATGTCGGCAAACAGCTCACACATCTCTTCTTCAGTACGGAGGTATTGCTGAGCACTGTAATTTTTTGGTCGACGCGGATCTTCTAGGGTATAGCCATCGTGAATTGCAACGCGAATTTCGTGCGCATCGAATAGCTCTTCCTCCAGGATTACCACATCGTTAGTTGCAACCACGGGCAGCTCGTGTGTATCGGCAAGCTCAAGGGCGAAATGAAGGTAAGTCTCTTCATCTGCACGTCCAGTGCGGACTAAATCTAAGTAGAAACGATCTGGGAAGTGAGTTTTGTAGAATTCGACACACTCTTCGACTACCTTTTGGTTGCCTTTGAGCAGCGCTTTACCTATTTCGCCATTTTTGGCACCAGAAAGAACAATCACCCCTGCCGATAGCTCTGCCAACCACGCTTTATCGATCACTGGTTGGTGCTGAACATGACCACGTAAGTAGGCTTTAGAGATCAGAAGCGTGAGGTTTTTGTAGCCTTCGTTGTCTGCCGCTAACACTGTCAGCTTAGTCAGTTCATCACCAAACTCTGGCGACTGCATAACGAAGTCAGCGCCAATGATCGGCTTAATACCACAGCCGTGTGCCGTGCCATAGAACTTAACCAGACCACACAAGTTGGTGAAATCGGTCAGTGCCATTGCTGGCATTCCCAGTTCCGCTACCTTCTTGACCAAGGGAGGCACTTTAGAAAGGCCATCGACCATGGAAAAGTCACTGTGAACTCGAAGGTGGATAAACTTTGGGTCTGACATGAATAGAGTCCGAACGGGTTGTAAATTCTAAAGATAATTGGGGTATTTTAAGTGAAAAACGCTGACTTATATACCCCTAAAATTGTATTGCTACTCAATGCCTAGCGCACGTTTGACTGGCTTAAAACTCTTGCGATGCTGGTCGATGACACCGTGCTTCTCGATAGCCTCAAAGTGAGCTTTGGTGGGGTAACCTTTGTGCCTAGCAAAGCCAAATTCAGGATGCTGTTTATCAAGCTCTTCCATCTCTTGGTCACGTACTACTTTCGCTATGATAGACGCGGCACTGATCTCAGCAACGCGCAGGTCTCCCTTAACCACGGCTTGTGATTGCATCGGCAGTTGTGGGCAACGATTGCCATCAATCAAAACAAAGTCAGGTTGTAGTTCTAATCCCGCAACCGCTCTTTGCATCGCAACCATAGTTGCTTGCAGGATGTTCAGTTCATCGATCTCGTGTGGTGAGCAGCGCCCTACTGACCAAGCCAACGCTTTCTGTTTGATTTCCGGCAGCAAGGCTAAGCGTTTTTTCTCAGAGAGTTTCTTTGAGTCGTTAAGACCTTCAATAGGATTATTTGGGTCCAAGATCACCGCAGCAGTAACCACGTCTCCCACCAACGGGCCACGCCCTACCTCATCAACCCCGGCAATAAGGTTGAAACCTTGAGGATATTCGAACGGAGGTAATTCTTTGGTTTGTTTAGTCATGTTGTTGCTCTTTGCCGATCAATCTAAGTACCGCTTGCGCAGCTTGAGTATCAGCATCTTTGCGAATCAGTTTATGCATTTCAGTAAAGCGGCTCATCAGCTCTTGGTTATCACGGCTTAGCATTTCATCTACAGCAGGCACTAAGAACTCAGGATCACACTGGTCTAAAATCAGCTCTTTTACCAACTCTTCACCTGCCAGTATGTTTGGCAGCGATACATACTTGGTGATCGCCATCTTCTTCACTAGCCACCCCGTCAGTCGGTTAACCTTGTAACCCACCACCATAGGGCGCTTAAGCAACATACACTCTAGTGCGACGGTGCCTGAGGCTAGTAATACTGCATCTGAGGCGGTAATTACGTTGCGAGCGGTATCTTGAACAATGGTAAATTCGAGCTCAGGTGCTACTGATTGCCAAATTTCTTCAAACTGCTGACGACGCTTATCATTCACCGCTGCGACAACGAAGCCGATATCAGGGTACTTTTGCTTTATTTGGCGACAAGTTTGAATAAAAGGTTCTGCGATCAGACCCACTTCTCCACCACGACTGCCCGGTAAAACCGCTAACCACTGTTTGCTCTGTTCTAAATTGAGCAACTCGCGCGCTTGCTGTTGATCGGGTTGAAGTGGGATGGCATCCGCTAAGGTATGACCGACAAACTCACAGGCAACCTGGTACTTATCATAGAAGGCTTTTTCGAACGGCAAGAATGCCAACACAAGATCCGTCGCCGCATCAATTTTGAAAATGCGCTTTGGTCGCCAAGCCCAAACAGACGGGCTGACATAGTGAACCGTCTTAATGCCCTTTTTCTTCAGGTCTAACTCAAGGCGTAAGTTGAAATCCGGTGCGTCAATACCAACAAACACGTCCGGCGGATTGTCAGTAAAATACTTAACCAACTCTGCTTTTACTTTTAGCAACCTTGGCAGACGCCCAAGCACTTCTACCAAGCCCATCACCGCGAGCTCTTCCATCTCGAACAGAGATTCACAACCTTGGGCGATCATCTTAGGGCCACCAATGCCGACAAACTCAGCATCAGGGTACTGAGCTTTAATCGCCTTAATGAAGCCTTCACCTAAAATATCGCCGGACAATTCACCAGCGATAATGCCAATGCGAAGTGGTCTTTCCATGCCTGAATTACCTATATAAATACAAAAAGATCGCACCCAAGGAGCGCGATCTTTTATCAATCAACTAACGCGTCTTAGCGAATAACGCCACGCTCAGAAGTTTCCACGAAATCAATAAAATGTTGGATAGATGGCCAGTCACCCGCCATCTGTTCTAAAACTTGTTTCGCTTCAGCTTGCGTTTTACCTGCACGGTAGAACTCTTTGTAGGCGTTACGTAGAGCACGTAGTTCAGCTTTTTCGAAGCCATTACGCTGCAAGCCAACAAGGTTCAGACCAAACGGAGTCGCGTGATTACCTTGTGCCAATACATAAGGTGGTACGTCTTTCACAACCGCAGAACAGCCACCAATATAGCTGTACGCGCCGACTTTACAGAATGGATGGATAGCAGATAGGGCCATCACGCCAGCGTAGTCTTCAACGGTCACATGACCACCAAGAATCGCATTGTTGCCGATGTGAACATGGTTACCAACGATAACATCATGAGCAATGTGAGCGTTAACACACAACAAGTTATCGTTACCAATCACTGTTGTTGCTTTGTCTTGTGTAGTGCCGCGATGGATTTGTACCGCTTCACGAATCACGTTGCGATCGCCGATCACAACGGTAGTCTCTTCACCGCCGTATTTCTTGTCTTGGTTCTCTTCACCAACTACAGCGTGTGGGAAAATACGGTTCTCTTTACCAATTGTCGTATGACCCTTGATAACTACGTGAGACATAACCTCGGTGCCTTCACCAATCTCAACATTACCTGAGATATAAGTAAACGGACCTACAGTTACATTGGCTGCGATTTTTACCTCACCTTCAATAACAGCAGAAGGGTGGATCTGAGCTGTTTCATGGATCATATTAAAACTCTCGACGAGCACATTTTAGTTCAGCAGAACACACTACTTCACCATCAACCTTCGCTACACCTGAAAATGCAGCAATACCACGGCGCTCTTTTAAGAACTCCACTTCAATAACCAGTTGGTCGCCAGGAACGACAGGTTTACGGAACTTAGCACCGTCAACACTTGCGAAATAGTATAGTTCGTTCTCTGATGGAGCACCGAACGATTTAAATGCCAATAGACCCGTTGCTTGAGCCATTACTTCTAAGATCAGTACTCCTGGGAATACAGGTAGTTGTGGGAAATGACCTGTAAACTGAGGCTCATTTACTGAAACATTCTTGATCGCTGTTAGGTATTTCTCTTCTTGAAAATCAATCACACGGTCAATCAGTAAGAATGGGTAGCGATGCGGTAACAATTCCTGAATTTCAGTAATGTTCATCGTTTTGTTTTCAGTAGTCAAAGTCATATTCCTATATTGAATGCTAAATTTGTTTCTGACGGGCATTATAGATGAAAAAGACCCGCAATACGCGAGCCTTTTCGATTCAAGTTAGAGCTAGGCGTCTTGTTTGTCAGCCAACAATTTCTCTACTGCCTTTAAACGCTTGTTCATGTCATCGATACGATGGACACGAGTAGCCGTTTTACGCCACTCTTTATTAGGCTGCAGTGGAATACCGGAAGAGTACATACCCTTCTCATCAATTCCGCGCATAACCATACCCATTCCGGTAATGGTTACACCATCGGTAATTTCAATGTGACCGTTAATAACGGTACCACCACCGATAATACAGTACTTACCAATCTTAGTACTGCCCGCGACAATCGTACCACCCGCCATAGCCGTACCATATCCGATGTGTACGTTGTGGGCGATCTGCAATTGGTTGTCTAGAATCACGTTATCTTCGATAACAGTGTCATCTAACGCACCACGGTCAATGGTAGTGCACGAGCCGATCTCGACACGATTACCAATGCGCACAGAGCCAAGCTGAGGGATCTTAACCCACTCGCCTTTTTCATTCGCATAGCCAAAGCCATCAGCACCAATTACCGTGTTAGCTTGCACCAAACAATCAGAGCCTAAACTCACTTCATGGTAGATCGAAACGTTCGACCACAGCTTAGTGTTGCTGCCTATCTTAGCGTTTTTACCAATGAAACAGCCTGCGCCAATGACAACGTTGTCACCAAGCTCTACGCCTGATTCAATCACAGCGTTGGCACCGATTGAGACGTTTTCGCCCAATACAACATCGCCAGCAATGACAGCTGAAGGGGCAATGCTCTCTGCTGGTGCTGGGGTAGTATCTAACGCTTGTGCTACTTTAGCAAAAGCAACGTACGGATCATCCACTACAAGCGCATTCCCTGAACAAAGCTCACGCTGCGCTTCTTTTACCATCACTACTGTTGCCTTGCACTCACCTAAGTACTTAGCATATTTAGGATTAGATAAGAAGGTAACATGTCCTTCTTGCGCCGTATCCATCGGCGCAACCATAGTAACTACGGCAGTTGCATCACCATGCAACTCACCGCCAGTAATTGTGGCCAACTCGGCCAGAGAAAGTCTTGTCATAGCTACTTATTTTAGAGAGTCGATTACAGCTTTAGAAATATCGTGTTCTGGCGTAGCGAAACGAACAACTTGTTGATCAACGATCATGTCAAAGCCTTGTTTCTTAGCTACGTTGTCGATCGCATCTTGGATAACTTTGAATAGCTTCTGCTCTTCTTCCGCTTGACGACGCTGTCTTAGCTTATCAAAAGATTGCGCTTTCAATTTCAGTTCGCTTTCTAATTGACCAATCTCCAAACGCAGTTTTTCGATATCTTCAGGGCTCATTAGGTCGCCGTCACGCTTTAGCTTTTCAACTTTGCCTTTACCTTTGGCTTGAATCGCTTGTAGTTCTGCA
>NZ_JATABG010000011.1:0-26932 GCF_036533755.1 Vibrio sp. M260118
TAAATTTAAAAATATCTTCCAATAAAAAAGCGCAAATCTTTCGACCTGCGCTTTTTCTCGAGACTCGTTGCTAGTTGCTAGTTGCTAGGAACGTTATACATCCAAGTTGGCAACTTTAAGTGCGTTCTCTTCGATGAAATTACGACGAGGCTCTACTTGGTCGCCCATTAGCGTGGTAAACAACTGGTCAGCACCAACAGCATCTTCGATTGTTACCTGCATCATGCGGCGAGTTTCTGGGTCCATAGTGGTTTCCCAAAGCTGGTCTGGGTTCATCTCACCTAGACCTTTGTAGCGCTGTAGGCTGAGACCACGGCGAGACTCTTTAATTAGCCACTCTAGTGCATCAACAAAGTTGGTTACTGGCTGAGTACGCTCGCCACGCTTGATGTATGCACCCTCTTCGATCAGGCCATCTAAAGCTTCTGATAGGTCTGCTAGCTTGCCGTACTCTTTCGAGTTAAACAGGTCAACGCTTAGTGCAAATTCGTGCGTCACACCGTGAGTACGAACAATAATCTTAGGTAGATTTAGACCTAACTCAGCGTGCTGTTCTACTTCGAAGCTGTATTGGCTTGCGCCCACTTCTTTTGCGTTTAGCTGCTCGACTAACTGCTTAGTCCAAGCTTCTACTGCTGCTGCGTCATGGCACTGCTCAGCTGTTAGGCGTGGCGTGTAGATTAGCTCATGAACTAGCGCACGTGGGTAACGACGGCTCATGCGATCCACCAGCTTGATGCCAGCGTTGTATTGCTGAACTAGCTTCTCTAGCGCTTCACCAGCAAGAGCAGGTGCTTGTGCATTTACGTGTAGAGATGCGTTATCAAGCGCCAATGCCACTTGGTATTGGTTCATCGCATCTTCATCTTTGATGTACTGCTCTTGCTTACCTTTCTTCACTTTGTAAAGCGGTGGCTGAGCAATGTACACGTAGCCACGCTCAATCAGCTCTGGCATTTGACGGTAGAAGAAGGTCAATAGTAGCGTACGGATGTGCGAACCATCGACATCGGCATCGGTCATGATGATGATGTTGTGGTAACGCAGTTTATCTGGGTTGTACTCGTCACGTCCGATACCACAGCCAAGTGCAGTGATTAGCGTTGCAACCTCTTGAGAAGAAAGCATCTTATCGAAGCGCGCCTTCTCTACGTTAAGGATTTTACCTTTCAGAGGAAGAATCGCTTGGTTTTTACGGTTACGGCCTTGTTTTGCGGAGCCGCCTGCCGAGTCACCCTCCACTATGTAGAGTTCAGAGAGTGCTGGATCTTTTTCCTGACAGTCGGCCAATTTACCTGGCAGACCCGCTAGGTCTAGAGCGCCTTTACGACGAGTCATTTCACGAGCTTTGCGCGCCGCATCACGAGCACGAGCTGCGTCGATGATCTTAGTACAAACCGTCTTAGCTTCTGCTGGGTGCTCAATTAGGAACTCAGAAAGTTTCTCACCCATAGCTTGCTCAACTGCAGACTTCACTTCAGAAGAAACCAGTTTGTCTTTAGTTTGGCTTGAGAACTTAGGATCTGGAACTTTAACGGAAATAACAGCCGTTAGACCTTCACGTGCATCATCACCAGAAGTAGCCGTTTTCGCTTTCTTCGAGAAGCCTTCTTTGTCCATGAACGAGTTCAGGGTGCGCGTTAGGGCTGCACGGAAACCAGCAAGGTGAGTACCACCGTCGCGCTGAGGAATGTTGTTGGTGAAACAGAAGATATTCTCTTGGTAACCATCGTTCCACTGCATTGCGACTTCTACAGCGATGCCGTCTTCACGCTCTGCGTTAAAGTGGAATACTTTTTCAATGATTGGCGTCTTGTTGGTGTTCAAGTGATCAACGAACGCTTGAATACCACCTTCATACATGAAGTGGTCTTGCTTATCTTCTTCACGCTCATCACGTAGCTTGATCGAGACGCCTGAATTAAGGAATGAGAGTTCACGTAGACGCTTAGCTAAAATGTCGTAGTGGAATTCTGTGTTAGAGAATGTCTCTTCACTTGGCCAGAAACGAATCTCTGTACCCGTTTTATCAGTGTCACCAATCACAGACAGTGGCGCTTGAGGCTCACCATGATGGTAAGTTTGCGTATGGATTTGACCACCACGGTGGATAGTTAGCGTCACTTGCTTAGACAGTGCGTTTACTACCGATACACCTACACCGTGCAAACCGCCCGATACTTTGTACGAGTTGTCATCGAACTTACCACCAGCGTGAAGTACCGTCATGATAACTTCTGCTGCTGATACGTTCTCTTCTGGGTGCATTTCGGTAGGGATACCACGACCATCATCGCGTACCGATACTGAATTGTCCTCATGAATTGTCACAACGATGTCTTGACAGTGACCCGCTAACGCTTCATCAATTGAGTTATCCACCACCTCAAAAACCATGTGGTGTAGACCGGTGCCATCATCCGTGTCGCCGATGTACATACCAGGACGCTTACGAACGGCGTCCAGACCCTTTAGTACCTTAATACTCGATGAATCGTAATTTTCAGACATGAGTTATCTTCCACTATATATTTTGCTCTATTGTGCCATGTTCCACATGGAACATCTTGCCATTTTCGTCACGCATATCGGCAATTTGGCTATCGGTTATAGAACTTACAAAAACTTGCGCCCCCGTCTCTTTTAAGCAATCAGCAAGACGCTTACGACGTTGGCTATCTAATTCAGATGCAAAGTCATCAATTAAGTAGATACATTGCTTGCCTGTCATCTCTGTTAGGTGTTGTCCTTGCGCAACTCGCAAAGCACATACCATCAGTTTTAACTGGCCTCGTGACAGTACATCCTCAACGGGAGTACCGTTCACTTTGATGCGTAAATCCGCTTTGTTAGGCCCACTGAAGGTGTAACCCAACGCCTGATCACGCTCGAAATTTTTCTCTAGTATTTCCTGGTATGGGGTATCTTTATCCCAGCCACGATAATACTTCAGTTGGATGTCGAACTCAGGCAAAAACGCTTTGCAGATCTGCTCCGCTTTAACCTTCATTTGTTCGACGTAGTCGGCTCGCCATTGACTAATACTTTCAGCCAAACGCGCCATCTCTTGATCCCAATAACTCAGCTCTCGATAGCTGGTTGCGGTTTTCAATAGCGCATTGCGCTGCTTATTGAGACGTTTAAAGCGTCCCCAAGCATCATAAAATGCCGACTCGGTATGAAACACACCCCAATCGATAAACGAACGGCGATGTTTCGGTCCATCAGTTAATAAATCAAACCCTTCAGGGTGAATCAACTGTAGGGGTAAAACCTGGGCAAGCTGTGCTAGCTTTTGTCCAGACTGACCGCCTATTTTAACCTCTGTTGAACCATCGCGCTGCTTATTAATGCCAATTGGTAGCTCAAATTGATCCGAGTTCAAAAAACGCCCATGAACAAACAGCTCATTGCAGTCATTTTGAATCACTCTTCCGGTTAAAGAGCTCTTAAATGAGCGACCGTGCCCAAGCAAATAAATCGCTTCAAGCACACTGGTTTTACCGCTACCGTTCGGTCCAATAAGAAAGTTAAAGCCTGCTGATAGTTCAATATCACAGGCTTTAATGTTTCGAAACTGCTGAATAATAAGGCGTGAAAGCGGCATGCTAGAGTCGAATTGGCATCACCACGTACATTGCACTGTCGTCTTCAGAGTTTTCGATCAGCGCACTGGCATTAGCATCTGACATCGACACTCTGACTTTTTCACAGCGTAAGGTGTTTAATACATCCAGTACGTAGCTAACGTTAAAGCCAATCTCAATCGGCTCACCCTCAAAGCTCACATCAAGCATCTCTTCCGCTTCTTCTTGCTCTGGGTTATTGGCAGTAATGCGCATTTCCGTATCAGCAAGATTAACGCGTACGCCACGGAACTTCTCGTTAGAGAGAATCGCTGCGCGCGAGAACGCTTGGCGCAGTTCATCGCAGCCTGCTTCAAGTGTTTTGGTTGTCGTTTGAGGCATTACGCGACGGTAATCAGGGAAGCGACCATCCACCAGCTTAGAGGTAAACACATAATTATTTACTTCTGCACGTACGTTCGAGCTACCGATCTGCAGCACAACTGGCTGTTCAGGAGCATCGAGTAGCTTAACCAGCTCTAATACACCTTTACGCGGTACGATGATCTGTTTCTGTGCAAAGTCTGCACCTAGCTCAGTTTGAGATACCGCCATACGGTGACCGTCGGTGGCAACGCTACGTAGCGTTGTGCCATCGATTTCAAACAACATACCGTTGAGGTAATAACGAACATCTTGGTTCGCCATTGAGAATTGAGTCTTTTCGACTAGGACACGTAACTCAGCTTGAGTCAGTGAAACTTCAACTTCACTTTGCCAATCTTCAATGTTTGGAAAATCGTTAGCAGGTAAGGTCGATAGTGAGAAACGGCTGCGCCCTGAACGAACTTGAACTCGGTCAGCTTCTAAAACAAAGGTAATTACAGAGTCATCAGGTAAACCACGGCAAATATCCAAAAACTTGCGTGAAGGCACGGTCACACTGCCGGCTTCGAATTCACCTTCAAGATTGACGCGACTGATCAGCTCAACCTCTAGGTCTGTAGCTGTCATTGAGAGTACGTTGTCTTCAACTTTAAGAAGTAGGTTACCAAGAATAGGTAAAGTAGGACGACCGCCTAGCGCTCCAGACACTTGTTGTAGTGGCTTTAGCAGGTGGCTACGCTCAATGGTAAATTTCATAGGATGCTCTTATCCGAATTCGTTATTGTTGCTCGATGCTTAGAATACTGTGAATCCACAAATAGTGCGAATTAAGAAGACAGAGTACGAATCAAGTTCGAGTAATCTTCTTTAATATCGTGGCTCTCTTCACGTAGCTGCTCAATCTTACGACATGCATGCAATACCGTAGTATGGTCGCGACCACCAAAAGCATCACCGATTTCTGGCAAGCTGTGGTTGGTGAGCTCTTTAGCAAGCGCCATAGCAAGCTGACGTGGACGAGCAACCGAACGAGAACGACGTTTAGATAGTAAGTCTGCGACTTTAATCTTGTAGTATTCCGCTACAGTCTTCTGAATATTATCAATCGTGACTAATTTTTCTTGCAGAGCAAGTAGGTCACGCAACGCTTCACGCACAAAATCAATCGTGATCGGGCGACCAGTAAAGTTAGCATTGGCGATAACGCGGTTTAATGCACCTTCTAGCTCTCGAACATTAGAGCGTAGTCGCTTCGCAATAAAGAACGCCACTTCATCGGCAAGGTGAATCTGGTGATCTTCAGCCTTTTTCATCAAGATCGCAACGCGCGTTTCCAACTCTGGCGGTTCGATCGCAACAGTAAGACCCCAACCAAAACGAGACTTAAGACGATCCTCTACACCATTGATCTCTTTCGGGTAACGGTCAGAAGTGAGGATGATCTGCTGATTGCCTTCTAAAAGTGCATTAAAGGTATGGAAAAACTCCTCTTGCGAACGCTCTTTGTTAGCAAAAAATTGGATATCATCGATTAGCAGTGCATCAACACTACGGTAGTAGCGTTTAAACTCTTCAATCGCATTATTTTGTAGCGCTTTTACCATATCTTGCACAAAACGCTCAGAGTGCATGTAGACAACTTTAGCATTTGGCTTGTTATCCACAATCGCATTACCTACCGCATGCAATAGGTGCGTTTTACCCAAACCAGTACCACCATACAAGAACAGTGGGTTGTAGGCAGAGCCTGGGTTATCTGAAACTTGACGAGCAGCAGCCAAACCAAGCTGGTTTGATTTACCTTCAACAAAATTGTTGAACTTGTGTTTCGGGTTTACATTCGAGCGATGGTTAATATCAGCAATCGCTTGTGCGTCGTCATCCCATGTTTTATGCACGGGCTTTCTTGCTTGTAACTGTGCAGGTGCCGATGATTCAGCGGCGACATCAGCCGGAGTTCGCTTAGGCGCAGGCTTTGGCGCAGCAACCGGACGGCTACCCACTTCAAAACGCAAACTAGGGATGTCGTTACCACAATACTCTTGTAGCAAGCGGTTAATGCTATTGAGGTACTTGTCACGTACCCAATCCAATACAAAACGATTAGGGGCAAACAGAGTGAGCGTATTGTCATTGAGTTCCGCTTGTAACGGACGCACCCACATACTGAACTCCGTTGCTGGTAACTCTTCTTGAAGCTGTTGCAAACATTGCAACCAAAGCGAAGATGACACAGTGCCCCCACTCGATGTAATTGATCTGAAAAGATTGGCGATTTTACCTGTTGATAACCAAGATCGCCAGTAAATGATCGTGGTTCCAGTGAATAAGATCTAAGTTATTCACAATTTTTTCGGCCGTATTCGCTAGATCCTCACACTCTGCCCCATTTTTACTCACACAACGATCCACATTAGGGCAATTTTCGGAAGATCTTTACACTGGTGATAACTCTGTGAATGAAAGTATTTCTGAGTACCACATTTCGCCATTTTCAAGCCTTGATTGATGACTATTTAATCACCGCGTTGAAGCTTATTACTCTACTGTCTAGGTTATCGCACTTAGTTATTTATCTAATTAACTAAAGTAACAGTAGTATTTATCCCCATAATAATGAGGAGTTGTACTATGAAAATCTGGTTCAAGGCTGCAGTTGCAGCTATCGCGCTTTCTGCTGCTACTGTTCAAGCAGCGACTGAAGTTAAAGTCGGTATGTCGGGTCGTTACTTCCCGTTCACTTTCGTTCAGCAAGACAAGCTACAAGGCTTTGAAGTTGATCTATGGGATGAGATCGGTAAACGCAACGACTACAAAGTCGAGTACGTAACCGCCAACTTCTCAGGTCTGTTTGGTCTTTTAGAGACAGGTCGTATCGACACAATCTCAAACCAAATCACTATGACTGAAGCTCGTAAAGCCAAATACCTATTCGCTGACCCATACGTGGTTGACGGTGCACAAATTACCGTACGTAAAGGCAACAGCAGCATTCAAGGTATCGAAGATCTTGAAGGTAAAACCGTTGCTGTAAACCTAGGTTCTAACTTTGAGCAACTGCTACGTAATTACGATAAAGACGGCAAAATCAATATCAAAACTTACGACACAGGTATCGAGCACGATGTCGCGCTTGGTCGTGCTGACGCTTTCATTATGGATCGCCTATCTGCTCTAGAGCTGATCAAGAAAACAGGTCTTCCACTACAATTAGCGGGTCAGCCGTTTGAAACTATCCAAAATGCTTGGCCATTTGTTGACAACGAAAATGGTAAAAAGCTACAGGCTGAAGTCAATCAGGCTCTAGCGGCAATGCGTGCAGATGGTACGCTAGAGAAGATCTCTGAAAAATGGTTCGGTGCTGATATCACTGAATAATTCATTAAGGTCGATCACTTAGTTCTATCTTGTTTAAGATAGTTTCCTTCAACCCACTGCGGTTTTTTATCTAGCAGTGGGTTTTGCTTTTTATGCTGTTTTACTCTTTGGGATACGTTATGGGATTTGATTTTAATTACATGCTGGATCTGATGCCAATACTGCTTAAGTATCTGGGCACCACCATGGAGATGGCGACCTGGGGACTGTTTTTCTCACTGATTTTATCGGTCATTCTCGCCAATATCCGTGTATTTCGTGTCCCTGTACTCGATCAACTCAGTCAGCTTTACATCAGTTTCTTCCGTGGCACGCCACTGCTAGTTCAATTATTCCTACTTTACTATGGACTACCACAGGTTTTCCCTTGGCTAGTGGGTCTAGATGCCTTTAGTGCAGCGGTAATTGGCTTAACGCTTCACTTTGCAGCTTATATGGCTGAAAGTATCCGCGCAGCAATTATAGGTATTGATCGTAGCCAGATGGAAGCGAGCTTATCGGTAGGTATGACGACCTCTCAAGCAATGCGCCGAGTCATACTGCCACAAGCGACTCGTGTTGCGCTGCCATCACTGATGAATTACTTCATTGATATGATCAAGTCTACTTCACTCGCTTTTACGCTCGGTGTGGCAGAAATTATGGCTAAAGCTCAAATGGAAGCCTCATCAAGCTTCCGTTTCTTCGAAGCTTTCTTGGCAGTAGCGCTGATCTACTGGGGCGTAGTGGTGATACTAACGCGCGTGCAAATCTGGGCGGAAGAGAAACTCAACAAGGCGTATGTAAGATGATAAAACTAACGAATATTCACAAACGCTTCGGTGAAACAGAAGTTCTTAAAGGCATCGACCTAGAAATTAAGCAAGGCGAGATCATCGTCATCATAGGCTCAAGCGGCACAGGTAAATCAACCTTACTACGCACGGTTAACTTTCTAGAGAACGCAGACAAAGGCGTGATCACCATTGATGATGTCAGTGTCGATACCGAAAAGCACACTAAAGCAGAAGTACTCGCTCTGCGCCGTAAAACAGGCTTTGTTTTCCAAAACTATGCTCTTTTTGCCCATATGACAGCGAGACAAAACATTGCTGAAGGCTTAATTACTGTACGTGGATGGAAAAAAACCGATGCACTAACACGTGCTCAGCAAATTCTCGACGACATTGGTCTTGGCGATAAAGGCGATAGTTATCCAGCGGCACTGTCTGGTGGTCAACAGCAACGAGTTGGTATTGGTCGAGCTATGGCGCTTCAACCAGAACTACTGCTTTTTGACGAGCCGACCTCGGCACTCGACCCTGAATGGGTAGGTGAAGTTCTTAATTTAATGAAGGACTTAGCAACAAAACATCAGACTATGCTAGTGGTAACGCACGAAATGCAATTTGCCAGAGAGGTTGCCGATCGAGTGATCTTTATGGCGGAAGGCAATATTGTTGAGCAAGGTTCTCCACAGGATATCTTTGGAAATCCACAAGATCCTCGCTTACAAAAATTCCTTCGACAAGTAGGGGCTGAGTAAAGATCAATAGATAGGATCGAACGATCCTTGAGATTTTGCTCACACTACGTATAATCGCCCGGTCGGAATTTAGCGCTTGCACAAAGATTGACACTTTGTGTGACTGTGATTACAATTCCGCCTCTTTGTTGAGAGGCGTCGGTTTGTCCTCTTTATATATAAAGAAGACTTTTAATGCCCACGCCGGGTTAACATTGACCTAAAACTACTGATCAGTAAAGGTAATTATCATGAAACGCACTTTTCAACCTTCAGTTCTAAAGCGCAAGCGTACTCACGGTTTCCGTGCACGTATGGCTACTAAGAATGGTCGTGCTACTATCAATGCACGTCGTGCAAAAGGCCGTAAGCGTCTTTCTAAGTAATCGTTAGATTATTTTGAATACGTACGCGTTCAATCGGGAGTTACGCTTGTTAACTCCCGAGCATTATCAAAATGTCTTTCAGCAAGCTCACCGAGCTGGCTCACCTCATTTCACCATCATTGCTCGTAAAAATAGCCTATCTCATCCTCGACTAGGTTTAGCTGTTCCCAAGAAACAAATCAAAACCGCTGTAGGTCGTAACCGTTTTAAGCGCCTTGCACGTGAAAGCTTTCGTAACAATCAACATCAACTCGCTAACAAGGATTTTGTTGTTATTGCCAAGAAAAGCGCGCAAGATTTGAGTAATGAAGATATTTTCAAACTGTTTGATAAATTATGGCAGCGCCTATCTCGCCCTTCGCGTGGGTAGCAATCGGATTCGTCCGTCTCTACCAAGGCCTTATTAGTCCGCTTATCGGACCACGCTGTCGTTTTACTCCAACTTGCTCCACATATGCCATAGAAGCGTTAAAAGCTCACGGTTTTGTAAAAGGGTGTTGGTTATCAGGCAAACGTCTATTAAAATGCCATCCTTTGAACGAAGGGGGGTATGACCCCGTTCCACCAATACAGAAACAAGACAGAGATAAATAACGATGGATTCTCAACGTAATATCCTGTTAATCGCGCTAGCACTGGTGTCTTTCTTATTGTTCCAGCAATGGCAAGTTGCAAAGAACCCAGCGCCTCAGCCGGTTGAGCAGGCTCAATCAAGCAGTACTCTACCTGCACCATCTTTTGCAGACGAGCTAGATCCAGCTCCAGCACAGCAAGCTTCTGCTAAAACGGTTACCGTAACCACTGATGTATTGACTCTGTCGATTGATACGGTTGGTGGTGATGTAATTCACGCAGATCTAAACCAATACTCAAACGAGCTAGATTCAGCTGACCCGTTTGTGCTACTTAAGAACGAAGCTGGTCACCAGTTCATCGCTCAAAGTGGTCTTGTTGGCCCTCAAGGTATCGACCTTAGCAGCACTAACCGCCCTGCATATTCTGTTAGCGCAGATAGCTTTACCCTAGCGGACGGCCAAGATGAATTGCGTATTCCAATGACATTCACCGCGAATGGCCTTGAGTACACTAAAACCTTCATCATGAAACGTGGCAGCTACGCACTAGACGTTGAATACGACATCGTAAACAAATCTGGCAGCAACGCGACATTTGGTATGTACGCTCACCTACGTCAAAACCTACTTGACGCTGGTGGCAGCATTACAATGCCAACATACCGCGGCGGCGCATACTCTACTGAAGATACTCGCTACAAGAAATACAGCTTCGATGATATGCAAGATCGTAACCTGTCTCTGAACCTATCAAATGGTCAGGGTTGGGCAGCAATGATCCAGCACTACTTTGCTAGCGCTTGGATCCCACGCGAACAACCAGGTACTAACCTATATACTCGCGTGATCGGCAACCTTGGTGACATTGGTGTTCGCATGCCAAACAAAACCATTGCGGATGGCGATAGCGCAAACTTCAAAGCGACACTATGGATTGGTCCTAAACTGCAAGACCAAATGGCTGAAGTTGCACCAAACCTAGACCTAGTAGTGGACTACGGCTGGTTATGGTTCATTGCGAAGCCACTACATAGTCTTCTCTCTTTCATCCAGAGCTTTGTGAGCAACTGGGGTGTGGCAATCATCTGTCTGACCTTCATCGTTCGTGGTGCGATGTACCCACTAACAAAAGCTCAGTACACTTCGATGGCGAAAATGCGCATGCTTCAGCCTAAGCTGCAAGCGATGCGTGAGCGTATCGGCGATGACCGTCAGCGCATGAGCCAAGAGATGATGGAACTGTACAAGAAAGAGAAAGTGAACCCACTTGGTGGCTGTTTACCTCTGATTCTACAGATGCCTATTTTCATCGCTCTTTACTGGGCTCTAATGGAATCGGTAGAGCTACGTCACTCGCCATTCTTCGGTTGGATTGCTGACCTTTCAGCGCAAGACCCATACTACATCTTGCCACTACTGATGGGTGCTTCTATGTTCTTAATCCAGAAGATGAGCCCAACAACTGTAACGGATCCAATGCAGCAGAAGATCATGACCTTTATGCCGGTTATGTTTACCTTCTTCTTCCTGTTCTTCCCTTCAGGTCTGGTTCTTTACTGGCTAGTATCGAACATCGTAACTCTCATCCAGCAGACGCTTATCTACAAAGCGCTGGAGAAAAAAGGCTTACACAGCAAGTAACCTTAAGTGGAATTAACAACGAAAGGCGGCCAAAAGGTCGCCTTTTTTATTTGAGCTGATTACAATTCAACTAACAGAATTACTGCCCTACTCGGCATAAAAAAATACAGGCACATTTATGACAACTGATACCATAGTTGCTCAGGCAACAGCACCCGGTCGTGGTGGCGTCGGCATTATTCGCGTATCCGGCCCCTTGGCGGCACAAGTCGCGGTCGAAGTGACAGGTAAAGAACTGCGACCTCGCAATGCTGAGTATCTGCCGTTTAACGCGCATGATGGTCACCAGCTTGACCAAGGTATCGCACTCTACTTCCCTAACCCGCACTCATTTACCGGTGAGGATGTCCTTGAGCTTCAAGGGCATGGTGGTCCAGTCGTAATGGATATGCTGATTAAGCGAATCTTACAAATCCCTGGCATTCGCACCGCCAGACCAGGCGAGTTCTCGGAGCGCGCATTCCTCAATGACAAGCTCGATTTAGCCCAAGCAGAAGCGATTGCAGATTTAATTGACGCAAGTTCCGAAGAAGCAGCGAAATCGGCTTTACAGTCACTCCAGGGCGCTTTTTCTGGTCGAATTAACACTCTAGTCGAATCATTAATTCATCTACGTATTTATGTTGAAGCGGCCATCGACTTTCCCGAAGAAGAGATCGATTTTCTTGCCGACGGTAAAGTCGCAGCTGATTTACAAACCATCATCGACAACCTTGCTGCAGTGCGCAAAGAAGCGACACAGGGTGCCATTATGCGCGAAGGGATGAAGGTGGTGATTGCCGGGCGCCCAAATGCAGGTAAATCAAGTTTGCTCAACGCCCTGTCGGGAAAAGAGTCTGCCATCGTAACCGATATTGCTGGCACGACTCGTGATGTACTGCGTGAACACATTCATATTGATGGTATGCCACTGCATATTATTGACACAGCAGGTCTTCGCGATGCCTCAGATGAAGTAGAAAAAATCGGTATCGAGCGCGCTTGGGATGAGATAGAGCAAGCAGATCGAGTACTATTTATGGTCGATGGCACCACCACTGACGCCACGGATCCAAAAGAAATTTGGCCTGACTTTGTTGATCGCTTACCGAATAACATAGGCATGACAGTGATCCGCAACAAAGCCGATCAAACGGGTGAAGATCTTGGCATCTGTCATGTGAATGATCCGACCTTAATTCGCCTCTCAGCTAAAACGGGCGGTGGTGTTGAAGCACTACGAACACATCTTAAAGAGTGTATGGGGTTCGCTGGTGGAAACGAGGGAGGCTTTATGGCACGCCGTCGTCATTTAGAAGCACTAGAGCGTGCAGCAGAGCACTTAGATATTGGTCAGCAGCAACTTGAAGGCTATATGGCAGGCGAGATTCTAGCAGAAGAGCTACGTATTACTCAGCAGTATTTAAGCGAAATCACCGGAGAGTTCAGCTCTGACGATCTGCTTGGGCGTATATTCTCCTCTTTCTGTATCGGTAAATAATCAACGAACGCGGCCCTCTAGCCGCGTTTTTCCATTTTGTACAAAGGAAAATCTATGATCCACATAATAACAGGTAGCACCTTAGGCGGCGCTGAGTACGTTGGCGATCACTTAAGTGATCTGCTGATAGAAAAAGGCTTTGAAACGACCATTCACAACCAACCTGACGTTAGCGAAGTATCTACGCAAGGGACATGGTTGATCATCACCTCTACACACGGTGCTGGTGAATACCCAGATAACATTCTGCCTTTTATTCAAGCTCTGCAATCGACACCACCAAACATGAATGACGTAAAGTTTGCGACGATTGCGATAGGTGATTCCAGTTACGATACCTTCTGCGCAGCAGGTAAACACGCTCACAATCTACTAGTGGATATTGGCGCAACCCCAATCACAGACTGTCTGACGATCGATGTATTAGAGCACGACGTCCCAGAAGATGCCGCAGAGGCTTGGTTAAACGAACATATCGACCTTTTCTAACCCCACTTTGTGGCCAGTTTATTGGCCACTTCACCTCAACCCTTGCCAATCAAATCACCATGTGGACAAAATACTCGCAAACCAATGAACTGCTTGCTGATAATTTAACCAATCAGACTGTGGATAAAACATGATCTATCCGGTGATTAACCTATAGTTATCCCAATAACAACTTAGTACTCTGGTTACCCCTGTGAATAACTACCATTTTTGATCCCAGTTAATCCTCGATCAGATCAATGGAAGATCACATTATATGATCCATAAAAGATCCATGATCTTGTTGATCATTTTCCACTTATCCACAGAACAAGGCGATCTTAATAATAGATCTAATAAAAGATCATATATATAGATCTTATATATATTAAGATTTCACTAGTCTGAGGAAAACAACCAAAACCATTTTCTCTATCAGTGAAAGAAGGTAGAATAACGCTCTTTTTTATCTATCCTAATCTCTATTGAATATCTGAGGTCGGTTCATGCTTTATCACGAAAAATTTGATGTCATCGTCGTAGGTGGCGGTCATGCAGGAACGGAAGCCGCACTCGCATCTGCTCGTACTGGGCAAAAAACATTATTACTTACCCATAATATCGACACGCTAGGTCAGATGTCATGTAACCCAGCAATTGGTGGAATCGGCAAAGGCCACCTAGTCAAAGAAGTGGATGCTATGGGCGGTTTAATGGCGCAAGCAATCGATCATGCTGGTATTCAATTTAGAACACTCAATGCTTCAAAAGGCCCTGCTGTTCGAGCAACACGTGCGCAAGCAGATCGCGCTTTGTATAAAGCCTATGTTCGTCATGCGCTAGAAAATGCACAAAACCTGACATTGTTCCAGCAATCTGTTGATGACCTGATCGTTGAAAATGATCAGGTTCTAGGTGTCGTGACTCAGATGGGGTTACGCTTTTTTGCTAAGGCTGTCGTTTTAACAGTGGGGACTTTCCTTGGTGGTAAGATCCATATTGGTATGGAGAGCTCTTCAGGTGGCCGAGCGGGTGATCCACCGTCGATCGCACTTGCGGATCGGCTGCGTGAACTACCTTTTAGAGTGGATCGTTTAAAAACTGGTACGCCTCCACGCATCGATGCGCGTAGTGTCGATTTCTCTCAGCTAGAAGTGCAACACGGGGATAACCCAACACCGGTATTTTCATTTATTGGCAAGCGAGAACAACATCCACGTCAAATCCCATGCTTTATTACTCATACTAATGAACAGACGCATGATGTGATTCGCAATAATCTTGATCGCAGTCCTATGTATGCGGGAGTTATCGAAGGTATTGGTCCGCGCTACTGTCCATCAATCGAAGACAAAGTCATGCGTTTCGCTGACAAAAACAGCCATCAAATCTTTATTGAACCTGAAGGATTAGATACTCACGAACTTTATCCGAACGGTATTTCCACCAGCTTGCCATTTGATGTCCAAGTTCAGATCGTGCGTTCAATGAAAGGCTTTGAAAATGCGCATATCGTACGTCCAGGTTACGCAATCGAATATGATTTCTTTGACCCACGTGACTTAAAACAAACTTATGAAACTAAGTTTATCAGCGGTCTATTCTTTGCTGGTCAAATCAATGGCACAACAGGTTATGAAGAGGCAGCAGCACAAGGTCTAATGGCGGGTCTCAATGCAAGCTTACTTAGTCAAGGCAAAGAGGGATGGAACCCACGTCGCGATCAAGCCTATATGGGCGTATTGATCGACGATCTCTCTACCATGGGAACAAAAGAGCCTTACCGCATGTTTACTTCACGTGCGGAATACCGTTTATTGTTACGTGAAGATAATGCAGATATCCGTTTAACTGAACAAGCTCGCCAACTTGGTCTGGTTGATGATCAACGTTGGGCTCGATTCAATGACAAGATCAATAACATCGAAACAGAGCGTCAGCGTCTGAAAGATATTTGGATGAATCCAAAATCAGAAGGTGTTGAGTCACTTAATGCCATACTGAAAACCCCAATGGCGCGCGAAGCAAGCGGTGAAGATCTACTCCGTCGCCCTGAGGTTTCTTATGAGCAATTAACTCAGCTTGATGCGTTTGCTCCAGCGATGGAAGATCAACAAGCGGCAGAGCAAGTTGAAATTCAAGTCAAGTACGAAGGATATATCAAGCGTCAGCAAGACGAGATCGAAAAATCATTGCGTCACGAAAATACCAAGCTTCCTATTAATCTTGATTACGCGAAAGTTAGCGGCCTATCAAACGAAGTTGTGGCTAAACTGAGTGAAGCAAAACCTGAATCTATCGGTATCGCTTCACGAATTTCGGGCATTACCCCAGCGGCCATTTCTATTTTGTTGGTACATTTGAAAAAACACGGTCTGTTGAAAAAAGGTGAGGAAGCATAATGTCTCAACTACGTGCGAAGTTAGACGAGCTAATTGCTCAAACAGACTTAGAGGTTTCGGAGCGTCAACGTGCTCAGCTAGTTGGTTACGTTGAGATGCTGAACAAGTGGAACAAAGCCTACAACTTAACCTCTGTTCGCGATCCTCAAGAGATGCTGGTTAAGCACATAATGGATAGCATAATTGTTAGCACTCACTTACATGGTGAGCGTTTCATCGATGTTGGTACAGGCCCGGGCCTACCCGGTATTCCGCTATCTATCATGAACCCAGACAAAAGTTTCGTGTTACTTGACAGCTTAGGGAAACGTATTCGTTTTATTAAGCAGGTTCTGCATGAGTTGAAGATTGAAAATGTGACCCCACTCCAGAGTCGAGTTGAAGAGTACCAACCTGAAGATAAATTTGATGGCGTACTGAGTCGAGCTTTTGCTTCAATGACCGACATGGTTGAGTGGTGCCATCATTTGCCCAAAAATGGTAGTGGGCATTTCTTAGCGTTGAAAGGGCAATTACCACAGGGTGAGATTGAACAATTACCTGAGTGGTGTTCTGTGACCGACATCAAAGCTTTGAATGTTCCTCAGTTGGAAGGCGAGCGTCATCTAGTAATCTTATCGCGCAAGGAATAAAAGCGAGGTTCATTGTGGGAAAAATCGTAGCGATCGCCAACCAGAAAGGCGGGGTTGGAAAAACAACAACATGCATCAACTTAGCTGCATCTATGGCTGCAACTAAGCGCAAGGTTTTGGTTATAGACCTCGACCCGCAAGGTAACGCAACGATGGCGAGTGGTGTTGATAAATACCAAGTGGATGCCACCGCATATGAGCTGCTTGTTGAAGATGTACCATTTGATGAAGTGGTATGCCGCAAAACGTCGGGCAACTATGATTTAATTGCAGCCAATGGTGATGTCACCGCAGCTGAAATCAAGTTGATGGAAGTGTTTGCTCGCGAAGTGCGTCTTAAACATGCTTTAGCATCAGTTCGCGATAACTATGATTTCATCTTTATAGATTGTCCTCCCTCTCTAAACCTTCTTACAATCAACGCTATGGCCGCAGCCGATTCGGTTTTGGTTCCAATGCAGTGTGAGTACTTTGCACTTGAAGGTTTAACCGCGTTAATGGATACAATTAGTAAGTTAGCTGCTGTCGTTAACGAAAATCTGAAAATTGAAGGGTTATTACGAACTATGTATGACCCACGCAACAGATTGTCGAATGAAGTCTCTGACCAACTCAAAAAGCACTTTGGCAACAAGGTGTATCGCACCGTTATTCCGCGTAATGTTCGTCTTGCTGAAGCCCCTAGTCATGGTAAGCCAGCAATGTATTACGACAAATACTCAGCGGGTGCTAAAGCTTATTTAGCCCTGGCTGGCGAAATGCTTCGTCGCGAAGAAGTCCCTGCATAACGATAACCAAAGGAATCCTGTCTCATGTCTAAGCGTGGTTTAGGTAAAGGGCTTGATGCTCTGCTTTCGACCAGTTCACTGGCGCGTGAAAAACAGCAAACTGCATTGCATAGCCAAGAGTTGTCGTCAGATGGCAGCCTTACCGATCTAAGCATCAATAGCTTAAAACCTGGTATTTACCAACCGCGTAAAGAGATGGAACCAGAGGCGCTCGAAGAACTTGCAGCCTCAATTGAATCGCAAGGGATTATTCAGCCTATCGTTGTGCGTCAAGTTGACCATGATAAGTTTGAGATCATTGCCGGCGAACGTCGTTGGCGAGCAGCTCGTAAAGCGGGTCTTAAGCAGGTTCCTTGTGTAGTGAAAAATGTCGAAGATCGCGCTGCGATTGCTATGGCATTGATCGAAAACATTCAGCGCGAAGATCTTAACGTGATCGAAGAAGCTGTGGCGTTAGATCGTTTACAAGAAGAGTTTGCACTTACCCATCAGCAGGTGGCTGATGTGATTGGTAAGTCTCGTGCAGCTGTCAGTAACCTATTGCGTCTAAATCAATTAGAAGATGACGTAAAAAGTTTAGTTTCACGCAACCTGCTTGATATGGGGCATGCTCGAGCCCTATTAGCTTTAGAAGGTGAGCAGCAAATAGATATTGCTCAGCAGGTAGCGAAGAAGAAAATGACCGTGCGTCAAACTGAGCAATTGGTTAAAAAATGTCTCCAGCCTCAATCTGAACCTAAAAAAGAGTCTCAAGACGTTGAAGCTGACAAAATTTCACAAAAATTGAGTGATATGCTGGGTGCAAAAGTTGCTATTGTGAGAGCTGAGAATGGCAAGTCTAAGGTAACGATTAGTCTTGATGAGCCTCACAAATTAGAGCAACTAATTGCCAAGCTCGAGAGCTAAATGAGATAATTGATCTCAGTCAATTTATGTAATAATCGTTTTTTTGTGCGAAAGTTGTCGGTTTGTATACAAAATTGTAACTTTTTGCGGTGTTTTAATTGCATTCAGTTCGACTCATCGTATAATTTTCGCCAATTTCCCAGCCCTGAGGTAGTAAAGCTGTGGATTTTACTAGAGGTACGAATACATGGTAGCTGCGTTGGCTAGACCAGGACGAGAGCTTGCTAAGCGATTGTTAATGATCCAGCTGGGCGCGGTTACACTACTAGCAGCAGGTATGGCGATTGCCGTAAATGTTGATTGGGGACTTTCAGCGCTCGTGGGTGGGGGTATCTTCGTGATTGCCAATGCCGTATTCGCGCTGTGTGCTTTTATGTTTAGTGGAGCTCGTGCTGCAAAGCGAATCACGGCCTCATTCTACACCGGCGAAGCACTTAAGATCCTTATCACGGTGGCTCTATTCACCGTTGCTTACATGTATATGCAGGTGGAACTTGTTCCCCTTAAGCTAACCTATTTGCTGGCTCTAGGTATTAATATCTGTGCGCCAGTGCTATTCATTAACAACAAAAAATAGGATGAGTTATGGCTGCGCCAGGTGAAGCGCTAACGTCATCCGGATACATTGCCCACCACTTAACTAACTTATCGCTTGGTAAGCTAGGTTTCGTGGAGGAGACAAGTTTCTGGAACGTACATATCGATAGCCTGTTATTTTCTTGGTTTACTGGTTTAATTTTCCTTGGAATTTTTTACAAAGTAGCGAAGGGAACGACAGCGGGTGTGCCGGGTAAGCTTCAGTGTTTTGTTGAAATGATCGTTGAATTTGTCGCAGAAAACGTCAAAGACACGTTCCATGGACGCAACCCACTGATCGCGCCTTTAGCACTGACTATCTTTTGTTGGGTATTCCTAATGAACTTGATGGACTTGGTTCCTATCGATTTCTTACCTTACCCAGCAGAGCATTGGCTTGGTATTCCTTACCTTAAGGTTGTACCGTCAGCTGATGTTAATATCACCATGGCTATGGCTCTAGGCGTATTCGCTCTGATGATTTACTACAGCATCAAAGTGAAAGGTCTAGGTGGATTCGCAAAAGAACT
The DNA here is from genome assembly GCF_036533755.1 of Vibrio sp. M260118. NCBI lineage: Bacteria > Pseudomonadati > Pseudomonadota > Gammaproteobacteria > Vibrionales > Vibrionaceae > Vibrio > Vibrio sp. M260118. Next base: position 19,220 of record NZ_JATABG010000011.1, read on the forward strand.
TGCTTTACATCCATTTAATCACCCAGTGATGATTCCGTTTAACCTACTGATTGAAGTGGTATCGCTACTTGCGAAGCCTCTATCACTTGGTATGCGTCTATTCGGTAACATGTTCGCGGGTGAGGTTGTATTCATTCTTTGTGCGGCAATGCTACCATGGTACTTGCAATGGATGGGTTCACTACCGTGGGCAATCTTCCATATCTTGGTTATTACGATTCAAGCCTTCGTATTCATGATGTTGACAATTGTTTACCTGTCAATGGCACACGAAGACTCTGATCATTAATTTTATATTTAAAGCTTTTTATTTGGGCACTTAGCCAAAAACTATAAATTGGAGATAGTAATGGAAACTTTACTGAGCTTTTCTGCAATCGCCGTAGGTATTATCGTCGGTCTTGCTTCTCTTGGTACAGCGATTGGTTTCGCACTTCTAGGTGGTAAATTCCTTGAAGGTGCTGCTCGTCAACCAGAAATGGCTCCTATGCTACAAGTTAAGATGTTCATCATCGCGGGTCTACTTGATGCGGTTCCAATGATCGGTATCGTTATCGCACTTCTATTCACTTTCGCAAACCCATTCGTTGGTCAGCTAGGTTAATCACTATTAACGCTAGGCAAACTTTGGTTTGTCATTGATTAACACTAAGTCCGAATAGAAGGGGTAGCTGTTGTGAATATGAACGCAACTCTGCTAGGTCAAGCAATCTCGTTTGCCATGTTTGTATGGTTCTGCATGAAGTATGTATGGCCACCAATTATGCAAGCGATCGAAGAACGTCAGAAGAAAATTGCTGACGGTCTAAATGCAGCAGAACGTGCTGCTAAAGACTTGGATCTAGCACAAGCAAACGCTTCTGATCAATTGAAAGAAGCGAAGCGCACAGCAACTGAGATCATCGAGCAAGCGAATAAGCGTAAAGCTCAAATTCTAGATGAAGCACGTGAGGAAGCTCAGACGGAACGTCAGAAAATTCTTACTCAAGCTGAAGCTGAATTGGAAGCCGAACGCAACCGCGCGCGTGATGACCTGCGCAAACAAGTTGCAACTCTGGCTGTCGCTGGTGCTGAGAAAATCATTGAGCGCTCTATCGATAAAGATGCGCACAAAGATATTCTCGACAACATTACTGCAAAACTTTAAGTCTGGGGGCGCATATGTCTGATTTGACTACTATCGCACGCCCCTATGCTAAAGCAGCCTTCGACTTTGCTGTAGAGAAAGATTCATTAGACCAATGGGGTCAAATGTTATCGTTCACTGCTGAAGTTGCGAACAACGAACAAATCAAAGAACTGTTATCTGGTTCTGTATCTGCTGATAAGTTAGCAGAGATTTTTATCGCGGTTTGTGGCGAGCAAGTTGATGAAAATGGTCAAAACCTTTTGAAGGTGATGGCTGAGAATGGCCGACTTAAGGCCCTTCCTGATGTTTGTGAACAGTTCTTCACTCTTAAAAAAGAGCATGAGAAAGAGATCGATGTTGAAGTGACTTCAGCAACAGAGCTTTCAGAAGAGCAACGAGCAAATATCAGCAGCAAACTTGAACAGCGTCTAGAACGTAAAGTGAAGCTGAATTGCAGTGTAGATGAGACCCTACTTGGTGGGGTTATTATTCGAGCCGGAGACCTAGTCATCGATGACTCAGCGCGTGGTCGTTTGAACCGCCTGAGCGATGCATTGCAGTCTTAATGGGGATTGGAGCATGCAACTTAATTCCACGGAAATTAGCGATCTAATCAAACAACGTATCGAATCTTTCGAAGTTGTTAGTGAAGCTCGTAATGAAGGTACTATCGTATCGGTAAGCGATGGTATCATCCGCATTCACGGCCTAGCGGACGTGATGCAAGGTGAAATGATTGAATTACCGGGTGGCCGTTATGCACTAGCACTTAACCTTGAGCGTGACTCGGTTGGTGCGGTTGTAATGGGCCCATATGCTGACCTAAAGGAAGGCATGAAAGTAACAGGTACTGGCCGCATTCTTGAAGTGCCAGTTGGTCCAGAACTACTAGGTCGCGTAGTAAACACGCTAGGTGAGCCTATCGATGGTAAAGGTCCAATCGAAGCGAAATTGACTTCACCTGTAGAAGTGATCGCACCTGGTGTAATCGACCGTAAATCGGTTGATCAGCCAGTACAAACTGGTTATAAGTCCGTTGACTCAATGATCCCAATCGGTCGTGGTCAGCGTGAGCTTATCATCGGTGACCGTCAGATCGGTAAAACCGCTATGGCGATCGATGCGATCATCAATCAGAAAGACTCTGGTATTTTCTCAATCTACGTAGCAATCGGTCAGAAAGCATCGACTATCGCTAACGTAGTTCGCAAACTGGAAGAGCACGGCGCACTAGCTAACACTATCGTTGTTGTTGCATCGGCTTCTGAATCTGCAGCGCTACAATACCTAGCGCCATATGCAGGTTGTGCGATGGGTGAATACTTCCGTGATCGCGGTGAAGACGCACTGATTGTTTATGATGATCTATCTAAACAAGCGGTAGCTTACCGTCAGATCTCTCTACTACTAAAACGTCCACCAGGCCGTGAGGCATTCCCAGGTGACGTATTCTACCTCCACTCGCGTCTACTAGAGCGTGCAGCTCGTGTAAACGAAGAGTACGTAGAGCGTTTCACTAACGGTGAAGTGAAAGGTAAGACTGGTTCTTTGACTGCTCTTCCTATCATCGAAACTCAAGCAGGTGACGTTTCAGCATTCGTACCGACTAACGTAATCTCGATTACCGATGGTCAGATCTTCCTACAATCTGAAGCCTTCAACGCGGGTGTACGCCCAGCGGTTGATCCAGGTATCTCAGTATCTCGTGTAGGTGGTTCAGCACAGACGAAGATCATTAAGAAGCTATCAGGCGGTATCCGTACTGCACTCGCGGCTTACCGTGAACTAGCAGCATTCGCACAGTTCTCATCAGACCTTGATGAAGCAACTAAGCGTCAGCTAAGCCACGGTCAAAAAGTTACAGAACTAATGAAGCAGAAGCAGTACGCTCCAATGTCTGTATTTGACCAAGCACTAGTTATCTTTGCTGTTGAACGCGGCTACCTAGATGATGTTGAAATCAACAAGATTCTAGATTTTGAAGCGGCTCTACTATCGTATGCTCGCGGTCAATACGCTGATTTTGCAGCTGAGATCGACAAGACGGGTGCGTACAACGATGAAGTTGAAGCACAGCTTAAGAAGCTGACTGACGACTTCGTGGCAACCCAAACTTGGTAATAGGTCGGTGGCAGGTTCTGCCACCAACTAATGGAGAGTAACGATGGCCGGCGCAAAAGAGATACGTAATAAAATCGGTAGTGTGAAAAGCACTCAGAAGATTACGAAAGCAATGGAAATGGTAGCCGCTTCAAAGATGCGTCGTAGTCAAGACGCTCGCGAAAGCTCCCGTCCATATGCGGAAACAATGCGTAAAGTGATCGGTCATGTGGCAAACGCAAACCTAGAGTACCGTCATCCGTACCTAGAAGAGCGTGAAGCCAAACGTGTTGGTTACATCATTATTTCTACCGACCGCGGTCTGTGTGGTGGTTTGAACATTAACTTGTTCAAGAAAGCCGTTAATGACATGCAGGATTGGAAACAGAAAGGTGCTGAAGTTGACCTAGCTATTATTGGCTCTAAGGCAACAGCATTTTTCAATAACAGCGGCGCAAAAGTATCGGCGCAAGTTTCTGGCCTTGGCGATAGCCCTAGCCTAGAAGACTTGATCGGTTCGGTTGGCGTTATGCTGAAGAAATATGATGAAGGTGAGTTGGATCGCCTGTTCGTAGTATACAACGAGTTTGTTAATACTATGATTCAGCAACCAACGATCGATCAATTGCTACCTTTGCCTAAATCAGACAGCGAAGAGATGCAGCGTACGCATTCATGGGACTACATCTATGAGCCTGAACCAAAACCTCTACTGGATACGCTTTTAGTGCGTTATGTGGAGTCTCAGGTTTACCAAGGTGTGGTAGAGAACCTTGCTTGTGAGCAAGCGGCTCGAATGATTGCGATGAAAGCTGCAACTGATAACGCAACCAACCTGATTGAAGACTTAGAACTTGTGTACAACAAAGCCCGCCAGGCTGCGATCACACAAGAACTGTCTGAAATCGTTGGTGGTGCTGCTGCGGTTTAAGCATAGGTTAAACGAAATAGTTTAGAGGATTAACGATGGCTACAGGTAAGATCGTACAGATCATCGGTGCGGTAGTCGACGTAGAGTTCCCACAGAGCGAAGTACCTAGTGTATATGACGCTCTAAACGTAACTGAATCTAAAGAGCGTCTAGTTCTTGAGGTTCAACAACAGCTAGGCGGTGGCGTAGTTCGTTGTATCGTAATGGGTAGCTCAGATGGTTTACGTCGTGGAGTTGAAGTTGTAAACACTGGCGCTCCAATTTCAGTACCAGTAGGTACTAAGACCCTTGGTCGTATCATGAACGTACTTGGTGATGCGATTGACGAGCGTGGTGAGATCGGTGCAGAAGAGAACTACTCTATTCACCGTGAAGCACCAAGCTACGAAGAGCAATCTAACGAAACTGCTCTACTAGAAACTGGCGTTAAAGTAATCGACCTAGTTTGTCCATTCGCTAAGGGTGGTAAAATCGGTCTATTCGGTGGTGCAGGTGTAGGTAAGACCGTTAACATGATGGAACTTATCAACAACATCGCACTACAACACTCAGGTCTATCTGTATTCGCAGGTGTAGGTGAGCGTACTCGTGAGGGTAACGACTTCTACTACGAGATGCAGGAAGCAGGCGTTGTAAACGTTGAGAAGCCTGAAGAGTCGAAAGTAGCGATGGTTTACGGTCAGATGAACGAGCCACCAGGTAACCGTCTACGTGTTGCACTGACAGGTCTAACAATGGCAGAGCGTTTCCGTGACGAAGGTCGTGACGTTCTTCTGTTCGTTGATAACATCTACCGTTACACGCTAGCAGGTACTGAGGTATCAGCACTTTTAGGCCGTATGCCTTCTGCGGTAGGTTACCAACCTACACTAGCAGAAGAGATGGGTGTTCTTCAGGAGCGTATCACGTCAACTAAATCAGGTTCTATCACGTCTGTTCAGGCGGTATATGTACCAGCGGATGACTTGACTGACCCATCTCCAGCAACAACGTTCGCGCACTTGGATGCAACGGTTGTACTTAACCGTAACATCGCAGCTATGGGTCTATACCCAGCGATCGACCCACTAGATTCGACATCTCGTCAGCTAGACCCTCTAGTAGTAGGTCAAGAGCACTACGACATCGCTCGTGGCGTTCAGCAGACACTTCAGCGTTATAAAGAGCTGAAAGATATCATCGCGATTCTAGGTATGGACGAGCTATCTGAAGAAGATAAGCAAGTTGTATCTCGTGCACGTAAGATTGAGCGTTTCCTAACTCAGCCTTACCACGTAGCGGAAGTATTTACTGGCGACCCAGGTGTTTACGTACCTCTTAAAGAGACTCTACGTGGCTTCAAAGGTCTACTAGCTGGTGATTACGATGACATTCCAGAGCAAGCGTTCATGTACTGCGGTACTATCGACGATGCTATCGAGAATGCGAAGAAGCTATAAGGCTAACTAGGAGGCGATATGGCAGCAATAACCTTTCACCTAGACGTTGTTAGTGCAGAGAAGAAGATCTTTTCTGGTCTAGTAGAAACGTTTCAGGTGACCGGTAGCGAAGGTGAGCTTGGTATTTTCCATGGCCACACGCCGCTGCTGACCGCTATTAAGCCTGGTATGGTGCGTATTGTTAAGCAGCACGGCCACGAAGAAATTATTTATGTTTCTGGTGGTATGATAGAAGTTCAGCCTGGTACAGCGACTGTACTGGCTGATACCGCTATCCGTGGTGAAGAGCTAGACGCAGCTAAGGCAGAGGAAGCGAAACGTCGCGCTGAGGAGAACATCCAGAATCAGCACGGCGATATGGACTTCGCTCAAGCGGCCAGTGAACTGGCTAAAGCCATTGCTCAGCTACGTGTTATCGAGCTGACTAAACAGCGTCGTTAATCAGCGACACTGTATTAAAAGTGATAAAGGCGACCGTAAGGTCGCCTTTTTGCTTAATTTTTAACGAAAATTTTTCCTGGCCAATTAACTAATCGCTGATTAGTGTCTAGAATACCTCTCAGTTTTAATACAAGTTTTAATGGGTAACTCAATGAAGTTTAGCGCAGTGATTCTGGCAGCGGGCAAAGGGACTCGCATGTACTCAAATAAACCTAAGGTCTTGCATACCCTAGCGGGCAAGCCTATGGCGAAACATGTTATCGATACATGTAATGGATTGGGCGCGCAGAATATCCATTTGGTATATGGCCATGGTGGCGACCAAATGCAAGCTGAGCTTAGCAACGAGCCTGTTAACTGGGTACTACAAGCCGATCAGTTGGGTACTGGTCACGCGGTAGATCAAGCTGCGCCTAAGTTCGAAGATGATGAGAAAATCTTAGTTCTATATGGAGATGTACCGCTTATCTCTGAAGAGACAATCGAAAGTCTGCTTGATGCGCAACCTACAGGTGGTATCGCGCTGCTAACGGTTGTGCTTGATAACCCAACTGGTTATGGTCGTATCGTGCGTAAGAATGGCCCTGTAGTAGCGATTGTTGAGCAAAAAGATGCCACAGAAGAGCAGAAGCTGATTAAAGAGATCAATACCGGTGTGATGGTCGCAACCGGTGGTGATCTTAAGCGTTGGTTATCTGGTTTAAATAATGAAAATGCTCAGGGTGAATACTACCTGACAGACGTTATTGCAGCTGCTCACGATGAAGGCCGCGCAGTTGAAGCGGTTCATCCTGTTAACCCTATTGAAGTGGAAGGCGTTAACGACCGTGCACAACTCGCACGTTTAGAGCGAGCTTTCCAAGCGATGCAAGCTCAGAAATTATTAGAGCAAGGCGTCATGCTTCGCGATCCTGCTCGTTTTGACCTACGCGGTGAGCTGCAGTGTGGTATGGACTGTGAAATCGATGCTAACGTTATTATCGAAGGTAAGGTCACTCTTGGTGATAACGTGATGATCGGTACGGGTTGTGTACTGAAAGATTGTGAAATTGACGATAATACGCTAGTGCGTCCATACAGCGTGATTGAAGGCGCGACGGTAGGTGAGGAGTGTACGGTTGGTCCATTTACTCGCCTTCGCCCTGGTGCTGAAATGCGTAACGATTCACACGTCGGTAACTTTGTTGAAGTGAAAAACGCACGTATCGGTGAAGGTTCTAAAGCCAATCATCTTACTTACCTAGGCGATGCTGAAATTGGTCAGCGCACCAATGTAGGGGCGGGTGTCATCACCTGTAACTACGATGGTGCGAACAAGTTCAAAACGACAATCGGCAATGATGTATTTGTTGGCTCTGATAGCCAGCTGGTGGCGCCTGTGACGATTGCTGATGGGGCAACCATTGGTGCAGGCACTACTTTGACGAAAAATGTAGCTGAGGGTGAGTTAGTCATCACTCGCGCTAAAGAGCGTAGAGTCGAAGGTTGGCAGCGCCCAGTGAAACAGAAGTAATCTTCTGTTACTTTCAAACGGTATTAATCAAAGCCGCTCATCATGAGCGGCTTTGTTGTTTCTGACGCGGTGAAAGAGTGAGATTAGTGGCTTGGGATAGTGATGCGTTTTTCTAACCAGCGTACACTTTGCGAGACAATCAAAATTAGCACTAAGTACT
>NZ_JATABG010000012.1:0-26813 GCF_036533755.1 Vibrio sp. M260118
TTTAGTCTTGTTACAATAGAGCATCTAATTGTAATAAAAAAGCGTTAAACACTCCGCGGGGTGGTTAACATTAAAAGATCGAAGCTTTATTGTAGGCCAATAAGGCTGCTTATTGAATACTAGTATGAATCAACCTATTGCGCTTTATCTATCTGCTCTTCGCCAAGTTGATTGGCAGCATCCGGAACATTTTAGCTTTTTTACTCAAAGTGCAAAAAAATGGCTGTTAGAACAGGGCTCTTTGTCACGTTTATTAGAGTCTTACTGTGATTCGTTAACGGTAGACTTGCTGCATAACAAAGTCGTTCGAGCTGAAAAACTGAACGTACAAGAACAAGAGTTACTCACTCTGGAAGACTGTTTACTGCGTAAAGTCGTTTTAAAAGGGGATGGAGAATCTTGGGTGTTGGGCCGAACTTTAATCCCTCAGTCTTCTATGCAGGGGCAAGAGTATGACTTGGCTCAGCAGGGTGAGATTCCGTTGGGTTTGACGGTATTTAGCGCCAATGATGTAAAACGTGATGCCTTGCAAGTAGGTATCGTAGAGGTTAATGGCCATCGTTTATTGGCTCGTCGCTCTCGACTGTGGATGAACCAAAAGCCTATGTTAGTTGCAGAGTTATTTCTTCCTACCGCCCCGATTTATGCAAAGGAGAGCATTTAAATGACGGCAGATAAAGCAGTCGCCTACTGGCAGCTAATGCGCATGGATAAGCCAATCGGGACCTTATTGTTACTTTGGCCAACGCTATGGGCTCTGATCATATCGGCTGAGGGTCTGCCAAGTCTAAAAGTTCTATTCGTGTTTGTGCTTGGTGTTATTTTTATGCGCGCTGCTGGTTGCGTGATCAATGACTTCGCTGATCGTAAAGTCGATGGTCACGTTAAGCGTACTAAGCAGCGCCCACTACCGTCAGGCCGAGTGAGTTCTAAAGAGGCGATTGGACTGTTTTTGGTGTTGGCTGTTAGTTCATTCTTACTGGTTCTAAGTATGAATGCGCTCACTATTCAGCTCTCTTTTGGCGGGATCTTCTTAGCCTTTATCTACCCATTTATGAAGCGCTATACCCATCTGCCGCAACTGTTTCTTGGTTTAGCTTTTAGTTGGTCGATCCCTATGGCCTGGGCAGCCCAAGCGAATGAAGTTACCATGATGACTTGGTTTATCTTTGCCATTAACGCTCTGTGGACAGTTGCCTATGACACACAATATGCCATGGTTGACCGAGATGATGATTTAAAGATTGGTATCAAATCGACAGCTATTTTGTTTGGTCGCTTTGACAAAATGATCATCGGAGCTTTGCAGCTATTAACTCTAGCGATGCTCATGGCGCTAGGTACGTGGTACCAGCTAGGAGCGAGTTACTACTGGAGCTTACTGGCTGCGGGCAGCTTGTTTGTTTTTCAGCAGCATCTCATTCGTCATCGTGAGCGAGATTTATGCTTTAGAGCTTTCCTCAACAACAACTATGTTGGCATGATAGTCACCATAGGGCTGTTTATCGCATTTTGGTAAAAAGAAGGGCATCCATTGGATGCCCTTTTTAATACGGAAGTGACTATTTGGCGTCGGTTGTCTGACAGATACTCTCTTTTATTGTCAGTCTCACCTCAGGGTAGAGCATAGAGTAGAGGCGATTGGCCAGATCCTTACTCTTGTCACTGTCACAGTTGCCATCGTTATCTAGGTACGCTTGCTGCTTCAATGTTGTAAACAGTGCAGAGAATACCCCTTTGTCGAAGAACTCTGGCGCATTGATGCCGTGCAGGCGGCCCAAACGTTGCGCGATATCTTGGCTCTTCTGTTCTAGGTCTGATTTACCTAGTTCAGGGTTAGCGACGAGCAAGTTCAAGGCAATTGCGTAGCGTTGCAGTGTTTCGGTAATCGTACGGCCAAGTAGCACTAGCACTTGGGTGCTTGCTTGGTTTATCGCCACGTTTTGTTCGCTATCAATTGTGACTAAACCTTGGTGAGCAATCTCTTCAATGTAAGATTCAGTGAGCTCTCCAAGTTTCTCTTCATCAATGCTTAAGAACAGCTCTTGCTTTAAGAATGGGTAAACCAAGGCCACATTGTGCTTGATCTGCTCTAAAGAGAGTTGTTGATGACGCACTAGCATCTGCGCAATTAACGACGGTAACGCTAATAGATGAATGATGTTGTTGCGGTAGTAAGTCATCAAGATCGACTGATTGCGATCAAGAGAGACAATCTCACCCATGCTGTCGGTTTCAATAACAAACTTATCTAGTGACTCAGCATGCTTAACAAGCTCTTCGGCACTTTGGTCAGGGACCGTGTAGGTTGAAGAGTAAGGCACGTTTTTAAGCAAAGATAAGTAGCAATCAATTTGATTAACTAGGCTGTCGCGCGATAAGGCCCTTTGACGCGAAGCAAGTAGCGCGGTCGCACACAGAGTCAGTGCATTAGCTGCGGCCGCATCATTGATGTTGGTCATCATCTTAGTTGCAAGGCCGTTAACCACAGGGTTTAGCCACTGTGGTTTGGTCGAGCCCATAGGATCGATATCTTTCGTCCACTCAGGTGCGTGTTCATTAAGGTATTGATTAATTGGGATCGGCTCACCAAAGTTCACATAGCCTTGGCCGAAGTTACGCAGCTTACGAATTGTACGCAGAACAAGACTCGCATTCTCTTTCTCTTTGCGCTTGCCACGTAGCTCCTTGGCGTAAGTACCTACTTCCATCACATGTTCATAACCTATGTAGACAGGAACAAGTGTCACTGGGCGATTTAGGCCGCGGAGCATTGCTTGGATTGTCATTGCTAACATGCCGGTCTTGGCCTGAAGTAGACGTCCAGTACGCGAGCGTCCCCCTTCACTGAAGTACTCTACCGAGTAGCCTTTAGCAAATAGCTCGGCTAGGTACTCTCGGAAAATGGTTGAGTAGAGCTTATTGCCTTTGAAGCTACGACGAATAAAGAATGCGCCACCGCGACGGAAAATAGGGCCCGCAGGGAAGAAGTTAAGGTTGATACCCGCAGCAATGTGCGGTGGCACCATACCTTCATGGTAAAGCACGTACGAAAGCAGCAGGTAATCCATATGGCTGCGGTGACATGGTACATAGACGATTTCGTGTCCATCTTGCGCGAGCTTACGTACAGTCGCTGCGTTATTGATGTTTAAACCTTGGTAAATACGGTTCCATAGCCAGCCTAAGATACGGTCGCCGTTCTTAACTAACGAGTAAGAGAAGTTGGCTGCGATCTCATCCATAATCGCGTGCGCTTCTTTACGTACTTTCTCAATGGGTATGTCTTTCGAATTCGCTTCATCGGTGATGACTTTCTCGATCGCCTTTGACTTCATTAGGCGCTTGAACAGAGCCTGTCGGCTAGGGAGGTTCGGCCCCGATGCCGCTAGTTTTTGGCGAGAGAAATGAATTCGAGCTACACGTGCTAGTTTATGGGCAATAGAAGCATCTGTGCCATGTGAATCAGCCATATAGCGCAGAGAAACGACTGGGCTGATGCGTACCAAACAGTCGCGGCCAGACAGTAACACGGCTTTGGCTTTTTGCGGGCCATTCAAAGATTGAAGGTACGGTTTCTGCTTTGACTCTTTTCCAGGTTTACGACCCCAAAGCACGGTTGCTGGGATCATTTGGATATCGAGTTCAGAGTCGAATTTATGTAGCTCTAGCAAATCGGAGAATAAAGTAACTGAAGCACTTGGAACGTCTTGGTCGCTATCCATGACAGTGCTACGAGCAGAGGTAAAAACGTAACGGTTAAATGATTTGCCGTTGATTTCGACTGGCTCTAGTGGGTCGGGTAGTCCAAGAGCGACCACTTGCTTTTGCAGTGCAAGTAGATCAACAGCAGAGCGGTATGGCAAAGCGTAAATAATGGGCTTGTTTACATCAATACTATGATCTTCAATAGGATTTGAAGGAATAGTGGTCCCTTTAACTAACACTGACATTGGCAGTTTTAGTAGGGTTCGCGATAACATTCGTCCAGAAGACATAAGGTTCTTAGCCTCAAAAATAGATGGTTTGCATAAGCTCATTTCCAGTTCTGCAAAAATAGAAGTGGGAATGAGCTCAAGTGCGATTTTTTATAGCGGGCAAGGATACCAGAAACTGGTCTAACCTTTTACTGATTATTGACTAGGAAAACGTCAATTTTTGAGTCATTCAACTATCTGAATAAAATACAAAGAGATTTTAACTTGCCTCACAAAACACTTCATGGATTAAAACGGATTAAAAACGCCACGCGCTACTCCTGGCAGGGCCTTAAAGCGGCATTCAAACATGAGCCAGCTTTTCAAGAAGAGATCATCCTCGCCGCAATTATGATTCCCGCTGCGTTTTTCATCGCTGATAACCAATGGGAGAGAGTCCTTTTGATTGCCACAGTGGTACTAGTGCTGGTTGCGGAGCTGTTTAACAGTGCGATTGAAGCTGCGGTAGATCGAGTCGGAACAGAGCATAATGAGCTGGCTGGGCGAGCCAAAGATATAGGTTCAGCTGCGGTGATGGTGAGCATGTTACTCACTGGTTATGTGTGGGTAGAGATCCTTATTTTCTGACGAAATAGCGGTCAAAATGGCTAACTCACTAAAAAGTAAGCAATTGGCTTTGCATTTGTACAATTACTGGATATACTCACAGTTAACTGTATAAAAAGACAGGTGACTTATGAAGCCGTTAACGCCCCGCCAACAACAAGTTTTTGATCTGATCAAAAGCAAAATAGAAGACACTGGTATGCCACCAACACGTGCTGAGATTGCCCGTGAACTTGGCTTCCGTTCAGCAAATGCTGCTGAAGAACACCTTAAAGCGCTAGCTCGAAAGCAAGCGATTGAGATTATCCCTGGAGCCTCTCGTGGTATCCGCATTCTACTTGAAGATGCGGCCAACGATGACGAAGGTTTGCCTCTGATCGGTCAAGTGGCCGCTGGTGAACCTATTCTGGCTCAAGAGCATGTTGAGACACATTACCAAGTCGATCCAAGCATGTTCAAACCTCAAGCCGATTTCTTACTGCGCGTTAATGGCGAGAGTATGAAAGATATCGGCATTATGGATGGCGACTTGCTCGCTGTGCATAAAACCCAAGATGTTCGCGATGGTCAGGTAGTCGTTGCTCGTGTAGATGACGACGTAACTGTTAAGCGTCTTGAACGTAAAGGTGCGACGGTACTGCTGCATGCGGAAAACGAAGAGTTTGAGCCGATCAAAGTAGACTTAACCAGCCAACACTTAGCGATCGAAGGCTTGGCCGTGGGTATTATTCGTAATACCGATTGGATGTAATAACTGCTATTTGAGATCTATTCTCACCTGTTGATCTTGTAACTGATATTCATTATCATCTACTTTCTGGCTAAGGAAGGAAGATGATAATGGCCGTCGATCACACATCAGCTAAACATCGCTATCAAATCCCTGCTAATTTATTGCAGCCATTATGGCTTCGTAGCCGAGAAAGTTTGGTTGATAATGGCTTGGTTTACGATCCAATTGCAGCGCGTGCCTGTCAGCGCTGCCAATTGGCTCCAGAATGCCTCTCTGGTGATATTGACCAGAAACAACTCCTTCATGTCACGCTAACTCAACTGTGTGATCAGCAAGTCTCTACTTTTATTAAACGCAACCCTGATGGTTGGATCGTCAACGTCGGTGCGGGTCTCGATACACGTTTTTATCGCGTCGATAATGGTCGTTGTAACTGGCTAGAGTTAGATGTGACTGAAAATCTACTTTGGCGTCAGAAGTTGTTCCACAGTAGCGAACGCTATCATCATGTATGCGGTAGCGTTGACGATATCAGCTGGTTAGAGCAACTCCCTGTCCCTGAAAAAACACCCGTGATGATAGTGTGCGAGCACGCTTTACTCGATTGTAGTCAACGCCAAGTAGCTAAGTTTATTCAAGCGTTAGGCTGTCATTTTGATTCTGCACGCGCTTGTGTCGTTTTGGCCGGAGACCTAAGCCATTCCAAGCTCGGTCAGAAAATGGGCGCTGGACAATATGCTCATGGCTACAGTGCCCCCGGGGATGCTATGCTCGGTTATCTTCCTTGGGCGCGCTGGGCAAAAACTTACTCTCCACTTGAGCGAGACTGCAGTCGCTGGAAGCTTTGGCAGCGCTGGCTGACAAAGATTAACTTCCTAAAGCAAAGATTAACCCCAGTACTGGTTCAGCTTCGCTGGTAATCTAGTTACACTTGTTGCTCAATTCATCCTAGAGTGACAAAGTGCAAATTCTTCACACCCTTGCCAATCGCGCTGTACATAAGCAAGTGCTTCTGCTTGCTATCCCTATGGTGCTCTCAAATATTACGGTTCCGCTGCTTGGGTTAGTGGATGCCGCCGTTATTGGCCACCTAGAACATGCTTGGTATTTAGGTGGTGTTGCTCTCGGTAGTACCATGATCAGCGTGACTTTCTGGCTACTGGGCTTTTTGCGTATGTCGACCACTGGGCTTACTGCTCAATCCTATGGGGCAGAGAGCAAGCATCAGCTAGGTTTGGTTTTTAGCCAAGGCATGACTATGGCATTGGGTTTCGCCGCTGTGTTTCTTCTCTTTCATCAAGCCATTGCCGAGTGGGTGTTTAGCTTCAGTGATGCTAGTGAACAGGTGAAGCATTATGGCGCGCAGTACTTCGCTATTCGTGCTTGGAGTGCCCCTGCTGCGTTGGCTAATTTCGTACTGCTCGGCTGGTTACTGGGAACACAAAACGCTAAAGCGCCAATGTGGATGGTGATCATTGCCAATGTCACTAACATTGTTCTCGATCTCTTGTTTGTGATTGGCTTAGGTTGGAAGGTGGAAGGGGCTGCACTGGCTTCTGTCATCGCCGATTACACTGGGATGAGTTTTGGCTTAATTTGCGTATGGCGTAAATGGACCCAAGATAACCTGCCGTCTCTGCTCCACTTACTTAAAGATACAACCAATGGTTTGAGTCGTTTTGTGAAGCTCAATCGAGATATCTTTTTGCGCTCGCTCTGCCTACAAGCGGCGTTTACCTTTATGACTTTTCAAGGCGCCAGCTTTGGTGATGAAATCGTTGCCGCCAACGCGGTGCTAATGAGTTTCTTGATGATGATTTCATATGGTATGGATGGTTTCGCCTATGCAATGGAAGCTATGGTGGGCAAAGCGATTGGAGCTAAAGACAGAGAGCAGCTTAATCAGTCATTGATCGGAACGTTTTTCTGGAGCTTGGTTATTTGTGGTTTGTTGACGCTCGTATTTGCTCTGCAAGGATCGAATCTGATCGGTTTGATCACTGATATTGAAAGTGTCCATGCACTGGCGATGGATTATTTGCCTTGGTTGGTGGCGATGCCGCTAGTCTCTATGTGGTGTTTTTTGTTTGATGGTATCTTTGTTGGAGCAACGAAGGGTAAAGAGATGCGCAATAGTATGTTCTTCTCTACCTGTACATTTTTTGCTGTCTTCTATGCTTCGCAAGGACTAGGTAACCATGCTTTGTGGTTGGCCATGTTAAGTTTCATGGCAATGCGTGGCATAACTTTAGCTATCACCCTAACGATACAATGGCGGCAAAATACCTTTTTGGCCTAGCTGGAAGAATTGCATATCAACTAAAAAGCCGCGACTGGTAATGGTCGCGGCTTTCTATTGGTTGATGGTTTATTTAAAAAAGACGGTTAAGGCCATTGAGTGCGGCTACACGGTAGGCTTCTGCCATGGTTGGGTAGTTGAATGTGGTGTTGACGAAGTACTCGATGGTATTCGCTTCCCCTTTCTGCTCCATGATGGCTTGACCGATGTGAATGATCTCTGCAGCACGCTCACCAAAACAGTGAATACCGAGTATCTCTTTGGTTTCGCGATGGAAGAGAATCTTCAAACTACCGATATCTTTACCTGCAATCTGGGCGCGAGCTAAGTGTTTAAACGAAGAGCGGCCTACTTCATAGGGTACTTTCGCCGCTGTCAGCTCTTGCTCGGTTTTGCCCACAGAGCTGATCTCTGGAATGGTATAGATACCGGTCGGGATATCTTCAATTAGGTTGCCGTCAGCCTTACCTTTGGTTATCGCCTGAGCGACAAAACGTCCTTGATCATAAGCTGCGCTTGCGAGGCTTGGATAGCCAATCACATCACCAACAGCGTAAACATGCTCAACCTCGGTTTGGTAATTACCATCAACTTTAAGTTGCCCACGGGAGTCTCCCTCTAAGCCAACAGCAGACAGGTTGAGTTTATCTGTGTTACCCGTACGGCCATTGGCGTAGAGAATACAGTCGGCGCGCATTTTTTTACCTGACTCTAGGTGGACAATAACGCCATCGTCAGTGCCTTCAATTTTTTCAAACGTTTCGTCGTTGCGAATCACGACGCCACTATTCCAGAAGTGATAAGACAGCGCATCGGATACTTCGTTATCCAAGAAAGCCAGTAAGCGATCACGGGTGTTGATTAAGTCAGTTTTTACGCCAAGACCACGGAAGATAGAGGCGTACTCACAGCCAATCACCCCAGCACCATAGATGATGATATGGCGCGGATCGTGTTTTAGGCTCAAGATAGAGTCGCTGTCGTAAATGCGTTCATGCATAAAGTCGACATTGTCAGGTTGGTATGGGCGAGAGCCTGTTGCGATAACGAAGCGATCGGCACTGTAGGTCTCTTCAGTTCCATCACTCTGCATCACAGCAATTGAGTATTTATCAATAAAGCGCGCGGTACCAAAGATCAATGAGCATTGGTTGCGGTCATAGAAGCCTTGACGCAGTCGAGTCTGTTTATCGATAACTGATTTTGCGTGACCTAGAATATTGGAAAAGGTGGAGTGAAGGCTAGTGTTGTTGTGGCAGAACAGCGGGTTGTTGTTGAACTCAATAATACGGCTGACTGCGTGACGCAATGCTTTAGATGGTATGGTTCCCCAGTGGGTACAACCACCTCCGACACTGCTTTCCTTTTCTACAATGGCAACGTTCAAGCCCGCTTTGGTTAATCCCATTGCAGCCCCTTCTCCGCCAGGACCACTACCAATAACGATTACATCAAAGTGGTTACTCTGCGCCATAGTTTCTTCCTTGTTATATAGTCTTAACATTGCTTTAGCGAGATTTTAACTGATTCCGCTAGTGGGTACACCTAAAGCATACTAGACAGTCGTAGAGATCACGTAGAATCAAGCAAATAGATTAAAGCGCATGTGTAATGTCTCTTATTGACAGGGGATTGATTGTAAAATCAAGCCAACAAGGTTTAATTGCGATTTGATTTTGGCTAGATGACCTAAATAATCTCCAAACATAAACAGAGCTAAATTTTGGCTTATTTCCTTAGGTCAATCGTTGTATATTAGTGAATGTCGTAAAAAGGAAACTAGAAAAACAACTATGAAATCCATGGGAATCCGTGCTCAGCAAAAAGAAAAAACACGTCGCTCTTTGATTGATGCTGCATTCAGTCAGTTGAGCGCAGACCGAAGCTTTTCTAATCTGAGTTTGCGCGAAGTCGCTCGAGAAGCGGGTATCGCTCCAACCTCATTTTATCGTCACTTTAAAGATATGGATGAGTTGGGTTTGACCATGGTCGATGAAGGCGGCTTGCTGCTGCGCCAGTTAATGCGCCAAGCACGCCAACGTATAGTTAAAGAGGGCAGTGTTATTCGAACGTCGGTAGAGACCTTTATGGAATTTATCGAAAGTAGCCCTAACGTTTTTCGCTTGCTGTTGCGTGAACGTTCAGGAACCTCGTTTGAATTTCGTACGGCAGTCGCCCGAGAAATGCAGCATTTTGTCGCTGAAATGACAGAGTATTTGATCAGTACCGGTATGGATCGTGACGAAGCTTTCACTCAAGCGGAAGCATCGGTCACGCTAGTATTTAGTTCAGGTGCTGAAGCACTAGATTTAAATCGACGTGAACGCGATGAACTCGCCGAACGTCTAATTATGCAATTGCGAATGATAGCCAAAGGGGCTTTCTGGTATCGCAAAGAACGTGAACGTAACCGATTAAAAGGTGGGATAGATTAATGTCGAATGAAATAAACCAAGTTAATCGTGGCTCTGAGAAGAAAACGTTGGTGCTAGCGTTAATCGCTGGTATGTGTGGTGATGCTATGTTGTCATGGCTAACCATGAGTGAAGTCTCTTTCTCTATTTTTCCATTGATTGCTCTCGTACTGTCAGTACAAGCACTATATCGAGAATACCTAACGAACCCAGTATCAGAAGATATCCCATTAGTGGGTTTAGCCTGTTTCTTTGTCGGTGCGTTCGGCCACTCCGCATTTATTAAAGCACAGTACCCAGATGCAGGTTCGAACATGTTAGCGATCTTTATTACGCTAGGCTTGCTGCTTTGGGTAGCAAGAAAGTTGGGCTTTCTAACTGCACCAACTAAAGCAGAATCTTAATAGCTGCTTTTAGGAATAAAAAAACGAGCCATCTGGCTCGTTTTTTAATGGATGTAATCAAGGATTAAGCTTTACGCTCGAGTAGAACACCGGCTTCCATATGGTGGGTAAATGATGTGATGAATCCAGTGGTGTCTATTAACGTCCCAAATTGATGGCTAATGTGTTGATATTAATGGCTTTGCTTGTGCTTGGTTGTCCAGTGGTGTTTCAGGAGATACAATAGAAACTCACCTGTCGCCGTACCCCACGCCGTACCCAGAATTCGAGAAGGTTGGTTATCATGACAAAGCGAATTAATAGCAATGCAACCTTGCAAGCGCTGAAGCCACAAGATAAAGAATACCTAATTCCAGATAAAAAAGTTGAAGGGCTTAATATTCGAGTTCGGCCAACTGGCACCATGACCTGGACGTTTCGCTATCAGGTGGGCAAGAAGCACGAAAAAATATCAATGGGGCGATACATAAAGTCTAAGCCAGAAACGGGTATGACTTTGGAACAAGCAAGACTAGAAGCTGGGCGGTATCGTAGTTGGCTGGAAAATAACAATAATCCGAAAGAAGAGCTTGCAAGAGAACGTCGTGAACAGGATGAAGCTAAGACGTTTGATGATGCATTTGCAAGCTTCGATGAGAAGCGCTTATCTAAACAGTTGCGTGGAGAGCAATCGAGAGCTGTCTACCTGAGAGATATCAAACCATTTATCGGCGCTATTAAGTTAGCAGACTTGAACATCGCAGATCTCAACAGAGTCTTTGATGCTAAAGTGGACAAGCAAGGAAAGCGTATGGCTGGCGCAATCGGCGTCTGCCATAAAATCATCAATCAGGTTATTAATCATGCCTTGGCGTTAAACATGCTCACTGCCCATCCAGCGCCGCAATTGAAAGCAAAAGATGTTGGCGGTGGTTCGAAAGTGACCAAACGAAATCTTAGTTTTTCGGAGCTAAAGATACTGTTGTCGAGCCTAGACACATGGCGTACAGATCCTGCCAATATCGGTTTATTCTCTTTCTTGCTTGGAAGCGGTCAGCGGATTAGCGCTGTACTTGAGATGCGTTGGAGTGAGCTAGATTTTGACAACAGAGTTTGGACATTGCCAGCTAGCTCTGAGGAGCGGCACACTAAGAGCCAAGATAGCCGCGAAATACCATTAAGTGATTATCTCATCGAATTATTACAAGAGCAGCGTAAAAACGTACCGCGCAAATGGAAATTGGTGTGGCCTCAAGTTACGGCTGATAAGGTCCAGCAAGCGTCCGCCGTGCGTGCTTTAATCAAACGAAATCTTCCAGAAGGCGTGGAGCGCTTCTCGCCTCATGATTTACGCCGTACCTTCATCAGTCGCTGTAGTGAAATGGGGCTTGATATTATCGCTATTGAAAAAGCGGTAGGCCACCAGCTTCCGGGCATGTTGAATGTATACAACCACCACGGTTACTTTGATGAGCAACTGGCTGTATTGCAGGCCTGGGGTGAGAAGCTACAAGAACTGACTATTGATAACGTGGTTCCTTGGGAACAGAAGAGCGTGAGCTGAGTAATTTCGTGTTACATGCCCCGTCAGCACGCATCTGGACGAAAGTATTATAGACTTTACTAAATTAGCAAGATGCGGATTTTTGGAGCTAATTTTTGCTTGGCTGCACTCAATAAAGGCGAGTAGAGTTCATCTTGAACTATGTGCTCTGGCTAGCTCTCGCTCCACCTCAACTAACGGATGCTTTGCGTTATATCGGCAAATCTCATCAATCGTTTCAGAAACATTTTTCCACACTAGATACATTTCATCACTAGATACACTGAAGTCATCTGACTGAGCCAGCGTGTCTAGTGCGTCTTGTACCCTACTGTGCTCTAGGAATGGGCTAAGCGACTTAATCAAATTGTCCCTATGGTTAACACGCATATTTTGATTAAACCAGTTTCGTCGATAATCGTCATAATCCAATCCGATGTAGTCCCGATTTCCTGTCATCGTATCCCACAAATTGAAAAACAAGCATTTGGTATTGCGACTGATCAGAGACTCATTTTGCCTCAGAAAATACGGGTATCTTGCATTTTTTACTCTTTTCATAGCGCCCCTTTGCTAGATAAGCCTGAGTTTCGACTTATGACTTCGTCAATTCTATTTGAAATAGAAGCTCAACTAGGTCGGATGAACTAACATCATCCCATCGCAAGTAACTATCCAGAGAGCTTGTTCCAGAGTCTTTGCCCAAAACTTTAAGACATACAGTTTGGTGATCTACCGATGCAGAAACCCAGACTTTTCCACCTTGTTGACAAAGGTATGTTGAACCTTTGAGGCCATCTTTTTGAATACGCTTCTTCCAAGTGTCAACTTTTTGTGTGGTTATTTTTAAACTCATAGTATCCCTAAAAACTGAGTCCAAGAGCGAATCGCTATCTAGATGAATTATGTTACATAGGTGAGAAAAACTTAGTCAAATTAAAGATTATTGAAGTGTGATAGAAAAGCGAGCTAACTCATTTCGGGGCAAAAGCGACCTAGAGTAATCTTTCAGATCTGACTACATCGCTGTTGGTGAACTAGCAGATCACGTCCTGACTAATCCAATTAACGGCTTCCTATACAGAGGTACTGCTTGGGCTGGTGAGCTCTTCCAAGAGCTTTTCAGGGTCTGCTAGCTTCGCTTCTGCTGCTTCCACTCTTGCTGTCATAGACTCCAGCTCTTTGGCGATACGTTGATTCTCGGCTTTGAGCTCAGCGATTTCTTTATCCTGGTTATTGAAGCGATTTTCTTTTCGTTCTTTCGCTAATTCGTGCTCTAAGTGCTGAGTTGCTAACGCCACTTGTTCGGTAACGATGTCATTTGAAAATAGTGTGGCTAAAAAGCCCGTATCTAGTTTAAACCCTCGCAGCTCTAATTTTCTAAGTTGGCGTTGAAGCTTTTCGATTTCGTCAGCTTTTTCCAGTAAGAGGTTAATTACATAGCTGAATGACCGTTGCTCTCGTTTGGCAAGCCTCTTAAGCTCGCTTCTCGCTTTGCGTGAGATGGTGTAATGGCCTTCCCAGGTAGATTTATCTTCATTCTCTGGGTGACGCTTGTCCCAGATCGACCATGCCGCCTTGAACTGTTTGATCTTGTTTCGGGCCGCATGGCCTTTATCGCCATTTTCCGCCCATGTCTTAGCATCTCTTAGGAAAGCTTCTACGTAATCTCTCTGTGTGCGATACGTCTCTGGTGCTGACCAACGTCCTTTAGCTAGATAATGAGCTAACCAGTTGACTTGACGTTCGTCATCAATATCTATCCAAGCCAGCCTCTTTTTCATCTTAGGATTTTCTTGTTTTGGCTCTCTAAGCACGGACACCTCATGGTTGTATTTTGTAGGGCATTTACAGGTTAACCAATCACAAAAAATCTATCTGTGATTAAGCTCATGCATATACCGTTTGTATGTTAGTAAACATGTTTTATACATGTTATGTTCTCTTATCTGACCTGTTTAGATCCCCGATAAATAAAGAAAAAGGTAAATGACAGTGCATTTATCACTAAAACCAGAAGAGTTTATTTTGTTGGTATCCATTGCCCGAAAGTTTGGTTTCGACAGGGAGTTCGAGATATCGATGAAGGACATGACGGAAGTACTTTTTGCGTCGAGAAAGGCCGTATACAACTTGATCGCTAAGCTCAAAAAGCACGATGTGTTGCGCATATCCGAAGGTGCAAAAGTCAGAGGGAAGGGGAGAAATTGCTACACGTTTTACTCGGCATTAGTGGAGCATCTTGAACACAGACAATTGTTCAATCAACTACTCCAGAATGATGATGCCATTAACAGAATCTTGAGCAATGACAGTTCGCTGAGCTTTCGACGGAAACAAAAAGACTCGCCGTTCCCAAAGGTAATGCAGCTAAGAAGTTCACATCGCTTGTTCCTATCCATATTAGCCCTCAATGCGGATAGGTACGGGTGCGTTAACAATCTCTCCAGAGCGGAAATTTGCCAGCTGATGGGGCGAATATCTGGTAGCCGTTTCAAATCGCAGCTAGATACACTTATTGAGGCTGGTCTAGTGCAAATTTATTTTCCTGGGGGGGCTGATAGTTACCTCTTCGGAAAGATGAAAGGCGTGTTTTACCTAAATTACACTCATCCGGTTTTTTCTGATAGAGCGAAAGTACTCAAACGCTACAAGGTCCATGTACCAGTTATTGTTAGGTCCACAGAGCAAACCGAAGCCTCTGCGCTGATGGAAGTAGCAAGCTCGATTTACCCTGACAATAATCATGATATAGCGAGTGGTAAAGCCCGCCGATACCCACTTTTGGATCCGTTCGATATGCTACCTAATATCGGTAAGTTGTTGGGGTGTTTTACTACCAATAGCGACGAAAAAAATCGCTCTGTAGCTTTGTATGTGCACGATCGCTATCAGTTGATGCTGTATCAAATTGCGACGTATTTTTTAAACCACCACATTGATGATATCGATGATACCGATTTTCTGAATGCTGATGAAAGAGAAGAGGATAAAAAACAACTGCTAGAGTTGATATCTGTAGAGCGAATGAAGGCATCGATCCCCACTTCGTGTTGGGCTGATTTCAAACAGTGGCCCTTGGCTAAAATGATATCTGTCAGCGAGTTTGATCAAGCGACCCCATTAAACCTGTTTCGGACGTTGATGGTGGTGTGTCTTAATCAAGCTTTGACAGTGGCGAGACGTTTCAAATACTTGATGACTTTGGTCACGGATGATGCTGACTTTACACATTGCTGCTTGCTTCCGGTATTTGAATACCAAGCGCTTGTTACCAATTTTGAGTATTTGGCCAAAGGAGCGAATGATTCAGCCTACAGCCACTTGGAGTTGGAAGATAAAAAACACGATGAGGCTTCAGGCATGGTAGCAAGTGCCAATGAGCATGATTTTGTGGTGACCTCAAAAAATGAGGTGGTAAAGACCGTCAGGGCTATAGACCTCAATAGCGCGTTGGTAGCTATGCCAAGAGCCCATAAAGATCGAGGCTCTGCTGAGTGAAGATGGAAAACAAATCGAGTCGACCTGTCCCCTTGTCTGGCAAGTTTATTCCAGAGCACTTTCTCAAATGACCACATCAACAAACCTTACGATTTTGGATCTTACATCGCCACGTTTGATGGGGCATCGTGATGCGCGAAAGTTCGGTTTGGTAATATTAGTAGCGATCCCTAATTAATAACATTAATAGCTCTCTCTAAGAGAGCTTATAAGTAAGACAGTAATCAAGTATAGCCAGTCCATAGTGACTGGCTGATTATGGTAAAAAATAAACCTGATCCAACTGCTATGTCGAGCAGGAGGATCAAGATGAAGAAATTCAACAAGCAATACTTACCGAAGGAACATCACGGAGCCACTTATCAGGGCTATGATGTGTTACCTGACTACAGCATGGGGCAGGATTACTTAGCAGCACTGCTGCGTGTCATGAGGTTTACTACTGGCTGTTATGCCAGAGTATGTATGTTTCGATTTGACCTACACTTACCAGAGCAACCAGATTGTCCAGATTACCCTTCAGAGTACGATACAGACGTGATAAGCAAAGCGATTCAATCATTAAGGGCGAAGAGTCACGCTAGGTGCAAACGTAAGCGAAAGGACCGCAGTCTGCGTCATCTGACAGACATTTACTACGTGTGGGCAAAAGAGATCAATAAGTCGAATCAGTCGCACTATCATGTTGCTCTGTTTGTTAACAAAGACGTATACAGGGGATTTGGAGATTATCAGTCTGATAAAGACAGCATGGGCAGCATGATTATCGAAGCGTATGCCAGTGCTTTAAAGCGTCCTGTTGAGGAGGTATCAACGCTGGTGCATTTTGCAGTAGGCAAAAAAAAGAGTGAACGTACAGAGACCGATGATCCGCCAGTGCTCTACCTCGATCGCAATTCTGAAGAGTTTGATGCGCAGTTTAATCGGGTATTTACGCGTGTGAGCTATCTATGCAAGCTGGAGACCAAGTGCTTTGGTAACCGGACCAAGAAATTCGGTAGCAGTCGCGGGGGATAACTTCGTCGCTAAGAGTGTGCGAAAGGGCAAAAAAATCAGGTACTACTTGCGCACCTGATTTACTCACCTTAAAGCCCGAAATCTGCTTTAAGGTTTGCGTACTGCTGCTCTAGCTTGTCTTTGGCTTGCTGCTTACGAACGATAAGTGGCACACGGTCACTCATGCGGTTAGCTACCTCATCAACGTTTGCTAGTTCAGACTGATACCAGCTATCTAGCTCAGCTTGAATCTGTTGCGGGCTCAGCGTGTGCTTGATGCTGGTTACACTCAACTGCTGAATGGCGTCAGAGGCCGCAGCGCTGGTGGATAAAGCTAGTAGTGTTGCGGATACAAGGGTAGTGATTCTCATGATATTTCCTCAAGGTTAGGGATGCAGCACGGATGTGTTGCATAGTGCTAGTTTGAATTTACAGGGTGTTCTGGCAGTGGGTGCCGTATGGGATAAGTCGGGTTGTGGTGGGTGTAATTGTCGAAATGTGAAAAAAGACGTTTTTTCTTAATAATATGCTTGCAAGACTTGTTTATTTACGATTGGTCTAGCTTGCGTTCACGGTGATGCTATCGAAGGCATCCATATCCAGATAAGCCAAAAAGTTCGCTTGCCAGGCGCGGTAGAGCTCGATGAATCCAGAGCTGTTTATTTTTTGCCAGCCAATACCCGTCGCAAAGGCCATCTGGTTTGCAATATCAAAGTCGATATCACGCTCTAGCTCTGGGTAACTAAGGCCAAAGTAAGCGAAGTCTGTGATGTAGTTGATGTGCCATTTATCATCACTGCCTTGCGTGATGGAAATCTCCACTGGATGATAGCCACCAGCTTCGCTGCTGTAGCTGGTGTCGCGGTAGTTCAGCGTGAACGAACGTGGCACATTGTCAGTCGCTGTCTTTTGCACTTGCTCAATGATCGCCTTGTAGAAAGCATCAGAGATGGGTAACACGCAGCGATGGAACTGCATTTTGGTACTGTTGATGGTAGTCATGAGGTACTCCTTCGAGTCGTTTGAATGGAAAGTTGGATTAGCGTTGGTGATCGAGTTGCTGAGATTGAACGCTGACTAGTGACGCTCGAATATCATCAAAGCCAGACTCGTTTATTTGCTTCATCACGGAACGCTCATACGCAGCATAGAGCTCAGTCACTTTAGGTTGATGTAGGTCACATCGGCTGATATCAGGTTGATAGAACCAGCTTCGCAAGAAGTTAAAGTACAGCTCAACCTCCACATTGTTGGCCTGTTCGTCGGGGTATGAGAAGCTGGCAATAAACACAATGCGCCACAATGGGCTGCAATCATTTGTTTGTTTTTTCTAGCTGAATCTCCAGTGGGTGAAAGCCTTTTCTGCTTTGGTAGTAGCTGTGAACGCGAAAGTTAAGCACGATCCGTTTTGCATTAGCAGGAATGGCTAGTTGGCTGACAAGCGCTTGCAGGTATTGCACCAGCAACGGGTGTGGTTTGGTTTGACTCATAGCAGCCCCCTTTCAGCGAAAGAGACCGAATCTTCACCAATGATGATATGGTCCAATATTCGGATATCCACTAGTGCGAGAGCTTGCTTTAAACGCTCAGTAATGTGCTTGTCCGCTTGGGACGGCTCAGCTATTCCAGATGGATGGTTATGGGCAAGAATGACAGATGCGGCGTTTTCTTTGAGCGTGAGCTTTACTACTTCACGTGGGTAGATGCTGGCTGCATCGATAGTGCCGTAGAATAGCTCTACGTAGTCAATTAGTCGGTTTTGGTTATCCAGCAACATAACCGCAAAGGTTTCTCGTTCAAGGCCTCCAAGTTTGAAGCGTAGGTACTCTTTTACCTTGTCTGGGTTGGAGTAGGTGTCGCCGCGCAGGTAGGTGTCAGCCAGGATTTCAGCCGCTTTTTCGAGTATCTGCTTGGCGGCGGTGGGGAGTGTCAATTCATAGTCGTACATGCCGTGTCCTCCTTCTATCAGCTAGGCAATGCACAACGATGATATGTATGTGAAATGTTTTTAAATCGAGCGGTAAGCGGATAAGAAAAGGTGGAGACGGCCGTCTCCACCTCTCTTATGCACCTGACCAATTAAAGCCAGATATTACCCGCGTCATAGCCGCTCTTTGCTGAGCAAGGCTGCCTTCCTTTATCGCGCTTGAGCTTTTCACTCTGGAGTTAAATAAGCAAATGAACTTTCGCGCAAATTTCAGCGCAGAGCCGAGCTACATCAATACCTTAGCCTTATAGAACATTCATGACTGGCCTATTAGTTCAAAGGTAAAGCGGGGTGCCTGTACAAGCAGAACGATGCTATCACTCACCTAGTCAACGGGTGCCGGATGGGATTGGCTAGTTGAGCTTGATGGAAAAATCGGAGAGTGGGTGTGGCGAGCTGTGGTTGTTCTGTTGGTTGGGCTCATTGATGTGATATCGCGTCAGGTCGAAACTTTCGGGGTAGGTGAAACTATAGGTCGAAACATGCAACCGCTGAATCTCATTGAGTGGTGCGTATTGGACCTTCGAATATGACTCACTCTGAAACACTAACAGCAGCGTATGGTCACTGGCGAGTAAGCCAAGGGGGATAGCATCAACGATATCGTGTTTTGCTCCAGAAGTAGGCTCGATTGTCAGGCTCACTCTTCGGTTGTGATAAAGGGCGATACAGAGATTTTCGAAAACGCTGCTCTCTATAGCTAATGGCGGTGTGCTGGTGGTTTGTGTATGGACTTTCTTGGGTGCGAGTAAATCTGTTTCATCATTGAGTGGTGCATGTTGAATCATGGCTTCCGTGAAGGTTGATTCAACCGCGCTCATCAACTCCTTTGGCAGTACCTGCCTTAGCTGCTCTTCAGCCAGTGACAATATGATGGCTTCTCTGGCTCCTATCGTTCTCTTGTTGTTACTTCTACGAGAGTAGCCGTACGGCTTATCTCTGGTGTCTTTCTCTACATCAAAATAGCGGACTAGCACATCCAGGTTACGCTGGATGGTACGAATGTCCCGCTCAAGATTGATTTCCTCTAGTCGAGCTTGTAGCTCGGATGCAGTGATTTTGCGCCGAACTGGTATGCGCTTATACAGCTCGAAGGCAAACGAAATGCCATCGGCGATACTGGGTTTACGGTGTTTTGCCATTGTCATTTTCACTTATTCAGGCAAAGCAAGGTCCTACCCATGAGCCTAGTAGGCTGGGTATCTGATGCTATGCACAGGATTGATTAGAGGTAGGTTCTCAGATGAACCGGAGTTGGATGCCGGATCCGATATCGTTAAGTGAATTTTTGTCGTATTGATCCTTAATATCGAAGGTGCTCGCTTTGATATTAAGTATCTGAAAATCAGTTATTTCGACAAATACCCTTGCCCATGCCCGCTAGAGACGTTAATGGATCTCTATGGACAAAAAAACGCTTCTTGCCCTTGTTCTGAGATGAATACAGCAAGGACATTTTCAATGAGATTGATCAGACTACCCGAGGTATTGCACAAGGTTGGGCTGTGTAGAGCGCAGGTTTACAACATGTGTGACAAAGGCACTTTCCCAAAGCCCGTTTCGCTGGGAGCGCGGACCGTGGCGTGGAATGAAGATGAAATCAATGACTGGATGATGTCGAAGATCAGACAACGTGATGCAAGGAGCGTGTGATGGAGTATCGAATAATAACAACCAAGCTATCAAAACGCAGTGAGAAGCCATATATAGAATCGACTTTCGAGTTCTTTGAAGTAGCAACAGACCAGTACGAGCTAAGCCTAGAGGCGTTGTCCAACTGCTATGAACGATTTCGACGCTACTCATCACATACGCCAAGAGCGCTGATGGTACGGGTGAGCTTAAGTGGTATTCCACAGGGCATTGAGCCTAGTTCTGATCATTTAAATCGATGGTTACTTCTGATGCAAATGAAAGTAAACGGCTGGCTTGGTGAGAATGAAACAGCCAAGCCGAGTTGCAAGCTAACCGCGTTTTCGAAGCTCGAAGATCAAGAGCGTGGCGGTCTGTGTTTTCGAGTTGCGGTGCTGTTTAACTTGGATGCTCTAGGGGAGGATGACTTAATCGCGCTGAGGCGGCGTATTGAAGAGGCGGCTCGCGCAACCTGGTCTGAAGTTGCTAACTTGCAGTTCGAGGGGCCAACTAGGTTTGTGACTTTTAACGACCACCAAAACTTCATCATTCTGGATAAAAGAACCGAAGAGGGGCAATTCAACCGACGAGTCGCCTTTAAGTACTTAAGCCAGCTGACAGAGTTAAATATCAGAGCCAGGTTTGTTCTGCGCTCGACTTTTCAGACGCACCGAACGCGCTTCAATGAATCTAAAACCCGTCAGTACAAGTAACAGCGCACTGCTTTGCTCTTGGCCTTGTCTAGAGCAAAGCTTCATGCCAACGACAATGGAGAATTTATCATGCGTTTTATTCGCTTAAACGAAGTCAAAGCAAAAACAAGCCTCAGCAGATCGGGGATCTATCGCCTCATCAATGCGGGATGCTTCCCCGTTCAAGTGCAGATTGGAGAGCGAGCGGTTGGTTGGGTAGAAAGTGAGATTGAAGAATGGCTTGAGGGCTTTCAAGCTGGCAGTGAGTTTGCCTTGAATCATGACACTCGCCATTTTCTTGATAGGTTATCGAATTATCAATAGAGGGTGTTGTTGCTGCCGTATCGGCACATTGTTTGCTGAGTGTCCAATAATCTCTCAAAACTTAGACGAAAAGTGCTAAAAAATAACTACCTAGTGTAAACTGATTCACAGTTTCAGTTGGCACAGGAACGTCCATGGCTTCGTCAAATTTTGATTTTTTACAGGGTGTTAACGATACCTTGTACGCAATTGCGCTATCGGCTGAGCGCAATCTACATCAAGACCCGCATACCACTCTATTTAAAGTGCGCTTGCTCTCCGAAGAAATCGTTAATTTCATTGCAGAATTAGTCAACCTGACACCCAATTTATCCACCTTCGACCAACTTAAAGAGCTGGGTAGTCGAGGTTTGTTGGATGATGAGCGGTTGGCAATATTCCATGCACTTCGTAAGCACGGCAATAAAGCAGCACACGGTTATTACAATAACCCTGTCGCGGCGGGCCACGCTCTTGAGATATCCCATAAAGCGGCGGCAATTTACTATCGAGTAAAGACAGGTGAAGCCAACTTCCAACCAGCTCGTTTTATCCCACCACAGCCAGAAAATGACGATGCCTTGGTTGAGCAGTCAAAGCAAGAGATTGAAAGGCTTCAGTCGATTGTTGCCAAGCTAGAATCGGAAAAGAGTGAAGAGTACCAGCTTAGACAAAGCCAAATTTCTCTTTTAGAGGCTCAAAGTGAAGAAAGCTTCAAAGAGGCGCAGGTTCGAATCCATGAGCTTGAGCAGCAGCTACGCGAGCAAAGCCAACAAGTTCAAACAGCCGATGACCAGCAAGCCAAAACCCTTAAACAGCGTGTCGAAATTCTTAAAAACAGCCGGATTGATCTAACAGAAGACCAAACCCGTTTCATCATAGACCAACAACTGAGAGATGCAGGCTGGGAGGCCGATTCAGTTACCCTTGATTATCGCAAAGGTGTTCGCCCAGAAAAAGGTCGCAACATGGCGATTGCTGAGTGGGAAATGAAGGGCAATCAGCATCGCGCCGATTACATCCTATTTGTTGGTTTAACGCCTGTGGCAGCGGTAGAAGCCAAACGCAAGCGAGTGAACGTATCCGGCGCTATCTCACAAGCAGAGCGCTACAGCCGTCAATTTGACCCTAGCAATATCACCTTGCCCGAAGGGGAAATTAAGCCAGCATGGCTAGAGGCAGGTAAAGATAACCCGTGGCGGGGCTGTGAAGGAGAAGAGAGCTACAAGCTGCCTTTTGTCTTTGCGTGTAACGGAAAACCTTTCTTGCGTCAGATGCAGGAGCAAAGCGGCACTTGGTTCCGAGATTGTCGCTTACCGTCCAACGCCAAGCGCGCCTGTCAAAGCTTCATGAGTCCGCCTGGTCTATTGGATTTGTTACACCGAGACCACCAAAAAGCTCAGCAGGAAATGGCGAAGGAGCCATTTGAGTATCTGGGTTTACGTCCTTACCAGAAAAAGGCAGTGATAGCGGTTGAAGAAGCCTTGGCGCAAAACCAACGTGAATGTTTGTTAGCGATGGCAACGGGGACAGGTAAAACACGCACTATCATTGGCCTGCTCTATCGCTTCTTAAAAGCAGAGCGATTTAAGCGCATTCTCTTCTTAGTAGACCGTTCATCGCTGGGCGATCAGGCAACGGAATCGTTTACTGAAACGCGATTGGAGCAAAACCAGTCACTCACGCAAATCTACGACATCAAAGAGATGGCAGAAAAGCTGCCAGAAGCAGAAACACGCGTGCATGTTGCCACCGTACAAGCGATGGTGAAACGTCTGTTTGAAGAGAAAGACAATGACGATGAAAATGCGCTAATTCTGCCCGTTGACCAATACGACTGTATTATTGTTGATGAGGCGCACCGAGGTTACACACTAGACCAAGAACTGGGTGAAGCCGAGCTGGTGGCGCGAGATCCTAACTTGTTCCGCTCTAGTTACCGTCGAGTGCTGGACTACTTTGATGCTGTGAAAATCGGCTTAACCGCTACCCCAGCCGCGCATACGTCAGAAATATTCGGCCCCCCTGTTTACACCTATTCTTACCCAGAAGCGGTTGCGGAAGACTACCTGATTGACCACGAAACACCGATTACCTACAAAACCAAACTCAATCAAGCGGGTATCAAGTTTAAGCGGGGTGAAGAGGTGGATGTTGTCGATACCCTCTCGGGTGAGGTTAGTAGCGTCGAGCTGGAAGATGAGCTGAACTTCAATGTTGAGAACTTCAACCGCACTGTCATTAATGAAAGCTTTGATCGCACGGTATGTGAGGCGCTGGCAGCGGATATTGACCCAACAGGGCAAGAGAAAACCATGATTTTCTGTGTCACTGATCAACACGCAGACCGTGTAGAGCGGCTATTGGTTGAGGCGTTCCAAGATCTCTATGGCGATGATGTGCCCGCACATGCAGTACAAAAAATCACAGGCAGTACCGATAAAGTCAAAGAAGCCATCCGTAAGTTCAAAAACGAAACTTTCCCTAGTGTCGCGATTACCGTCGATTTGCTGACAACGGGTATCGATGTGCCTGAGATCTGCAACTTAGTCTTTATGCGCCGTGTTAAGTCGCGCATCCTGTATGAGCAGATGCTTGGCCGTGCCACACGTCGCTGTGATGAGATAGGTAAAACTGTCTTTAGAATCTTTGATCCTGTTGATCTGTACGCAACATTAGAGCAAGTCAACACCATGAAGCCTGTGGTAAAAAGGCCCAACATCAAAATTGAACAATTGATTGATGAAGTCTCTGATGAGAGCAATCAAGATTTGCCTGGCAGCGCAGAAGGTCGAAGCTTTGCCGATGATGCCCTTGATGAGCTGAGTCAGAGAGTGATGCGCGTGATGCGTAAAGCGCAAGCCAGAGCTGAAAAAGACCCGCTACTCAAGCAAGAGCTAGAAAGCATTGAAGCCGAGTGGGGTTGTCCAGCGGATAAAATTCACCAGCAATTGCATCAAGCAGGCCCGCAACAAGCGGCGCAAATGCTGGCAAAACATGGCAACTTAGCCAATCGCGTCGAAAGCGTGCGCAGTATGCTTAATGGTGGTAAACAGTATGTGATATCTGAGCACAAAGATGAGTTCATGATAAGAGAGCAGAACTTCGCAGCCTACAGCAGGCCAGAAGATTACCTCACCGCCTTTGAGCGCTTTATTAAAGATAATGTCAATAATAATGCCGCTCTCAAAGCTGTGGTCAACAAGCCAAAGGAGCTGACTCGCGCTCAGTTAAAAGAAATTCGTATTTTGCTCGATCAAGAGAAGTTTAAAGAAGCGGATCTGCAAAGTGCCTGGAAGCAAACCACTAACAGAGATATTGCTGCATCGATTGTCGGGCATATCCGCCGAGCGGCACTGGGTGAGGCATTGGTGCCGTATGAGAGGCGCATTGATATCGCTATGGACAGTATCTACGCCATGCACTCTTGGACGAAACCACAACTGAAGTGGTTAGAACGTATTGCTAAACAGCTAAAGAAAGAGATTGTCTTACAGACTGACGATATCAATCGCAGCTTTGCACAAGATGGCGGTAGTAAAGGGCTGGATAAGCGTTTAGGCGGTCAGCTTGAGCATGTGTTAGACACACTGTCAGAACACATTTGGCAGCAGCAAAGCTAGTGTGCGCTGGTGGTATTTCAACCAAACGCCACACTAGTGTTATTTAGTGAAAAGCTAATCGATAGGCTGAGTGGTACACTCAGCCTCATTATTTATGAATACCCCAAATTATTACTACGAAATGGCTTACTAAGTCGAGTGGTTGGAAGAGACGGAAAATCAAAATGAACAACAACGAAATTGTACAAAAACTGTGGAAGCTGTGTGACGTATTACGTGATGACGGTATCACTTATACCGATTACGTAACCGAGCTAGTACTGCTGTTGTTTATAAAGATGGAAACCGAACAGGCTGAAGCAGGAGTAACCGCTCACGTTCTGCCAGAAGGATGTCGCTGGCAAGATATTACAAGCCTAACGGGTATCAAACAGTACGACCACTATCGTCAAATGTTGCTTGATTTAGGAAAACACCATGATCCGCTTCTAGCGGCAATTTATGCTGGCGCGCAAACCAGCCTTAAAGAGCCAAAGCACCTTAGCCAACTGGTCACTCGTATTGATGAGTTAGACTGGTTCTCTGCCCGTGAAGATGGCCTAGGCGATTTGTATGAAGGCTTGTTAGAGAAGAACGCGAACGAAACCAAATCCGGCGCAGGTCAGTACTTTACGCCGCGCCCTCTGATCGACACCATCGTTAAGCTGGTTAAACCCAAAGCAGGTGAGACCATTCAAGATCCAGCCGCTGGTACAGCAGGCTTCTTGATTGCAGCGCACGAGTTTATTAAAGCGGCAACTGATGATCTGTATGACTTAAGCGAAGATGAGCGAGACTTCCAAAAGCGCAAAGCCTACAACGGAATGGAGCTAGTCTCCTCAACACGCCGCCTAGCACTAATGAACTGCTTGTTGCATGGCATTGAAGGTGAAGACGACGGGGCGATTCATCAAGGCAACACGTTGAGCGGTGAAGGCGCCAAGCTTCCGAAAGTTGAGTTAATTCTCTCTAACCCGCCATTTGGTACATCGAAAGGTGGTGGCGGTCCAACTCGCGATGACCTGACGTTTGAAACCAGTAATAAACAGTTAGCCTTCTTGCAGCATATTTACCGTCACCTAAAACCAGGTGGCCGCGCCGCTGTGGTATTGCCAGATAACGTGTTGTTTGAAGCAGGTGTAGGGCAAAAGGTGCGTGAAGACCTGATGCACAAGTGTAACCTGCACACTATTTTGCGCTTGCCTACGGGTATCTTCTACGCTCAAGGAGTGAAAACCAATGTGTTGTTCTTCCAAAAAGGCACGCCAGAAAACGACAAACAAGAGCAAAACTGCACCAAGGAGACATGGGTGTACGATATGCGCACCAACATGAACACCTTTGGTAAGCGCCGCCCACTGACGGAAAAGCACTTTGAAAGCTTCATCAAGGCTTATGGCAAAGATGCTAACGGACAATCACCACGCACCGAAGGCGTATGGCAGCAGCTAGGCGAGGTAGAAAGTGAAGCAGAGCAAACAAGCGACAGCGCCCGTTGGAAGAAGTTTAGCCGCGAATATATCCGTGATATTAAAGGCGACAGCTTAGATATCTCATGGCTAAAAGACCTAGAAGCTACCAGCGCAGAAAACTTGCCTGAACCAGAAGTATTAGCGGGCGAAGCGATGGCGGAGCTAACAGAAGCCATGTCTGAGATTTACCAACTAATGCGAAGCCTTGGTGCAAATGATGAAGCCGAGCAACAAAAGCAATTGCTAGAGCAAGCCTTTGGTTTGATCGATGCGCCGGAGGTTGATTGATGAGCGAGTTGCCGAACGGGTGGGCGGAGAACACTCTGGGAAATTTAGTTATTGTTGAGCGAGGAAGCTCTCCACGTCCAATAAAGAATTTTTTAACAACTAGCAGCGAAGGAGTGAATTGGATAAAGATTGGTGATGCAAAGAAAGGTAAAAAGCTAATCACTTCTACTGCTGAAAAAATTACTAAAGAAGGTGCGCTCAAATCCCGATTTGTAGATGTTGGTGACTTTATTTTGTCTAACTCAATGTCATTTGGTCGCCCATATATAATGGGAACCTCTGGCTATATACATGATGGATGGTTTGTTTTTCGTCTCCCTAAACAAATCAACCGTGACTTTTTCTATCATTTACTCTCATCAAGGTACGTAGTTGATCAGTTTAATAGTCTAGCTGTAGGAGGGGTGGTAAAGAATATTAGTGG
>NZ_JATABG010000013.1:0-26444 GCF_036533755.1 Vibrio sp. M260118
GAATAAGGGAGTGAACATCCTTGGAAACTTGGCTCTCCTTGCCATATTTTTCATTCAATGCTGACTGATAAACAGTGCCAGAGAGGCCAAACTGTGGGCAGTAGAATAGCAAATTTAACGTTAAATTAAAATCTCATCATTTTGACCAACATAGCAACTTAAGACTAAAGTTCTATGATTTTTCACACTAAATTCACCAATATCCCACCCAGTGAGAATGGGATACAACGGTGTTCATTGAGGTAAATTTTACTTAAACGCAGTGCCTATAATCAGGTATACAGAATCAAAGCCCTGCTCAGTACGGCCATAGCCAAACATTACAGGCCCGATAGGTGAGTCAACCCCAGCAAACACCGAGCCTGCAGTATATAGAGGTGCCTCTCCGATATCTAGATCTGGGTCTGACCAGACTCCTCCATACTCTAGCGATGCCCCTACGTAAAAAGGCGAGGTGAATAAGCCAAAGTCATTATCAAACCAGCGATAGCGATATATTAAGCTAGTAAAGGCCTTATTTTGGCCAATCAAGCTATTGCGCGGAATACCTGATAAATTTAAGAATCCGCCAATTTCTTTTGGATCGATAGGGATGGAAGAGTTTTTATTGTATACGAAACCCAAGTCCGCATTTGCGACCAAAGTATGGCGATCAAACGAGTGTGCAGCGATCAATTTGGCACCGAGTTCATATGACGTGTCTTCCGTTATGCCCTCATCAAATAGAGTATAGTCTCCATCCGCTTTGTCATGAGAAATCAAATAATCAAGATCAAGATAAATACCCTCGCGAGGTAAACTGTAGTTATCGAGAGTATCAATACGATAGTTGGCAAACACACCTAAACGAGTAAAGGAGACATCGCCGTAGGATGGCAGAGTAGAAAACTCCCCTTCCCCATCAATATAGCGTGCACCAATTTTGAAACGTCGCCAAAGCGAATCCTGATAGCCAATCGCCCATTCTGCTTTGGCCTCTTCAAAATTAACCGGAAGGTAGTTCTTGGTTGCAGACAAGGTTGTGTCATCAAACCCAGTTATAGGGGCGTTGCGTTTTTCATTGCTATACGAAATGCCAAAAGTGGTAAAACTCTTCTGACTGGAAAAGAAGGGCGAATAAAGCTGAGCTTCAAACAGCTTATCGGTGCCGAACTCAAAGTTAGTTCTTAGTTCGGCTCCATAATCATTGAGATCCGTGAAGTTGGCCGACACGCCAATCGAGTACTGACTATCGGTGCTAAAGTCATCTTCGATAAAGAAGCGGAAGTTAACATAGTTAGGTCCCCACGACTTCTCGTTGACATCAACGACAAGAGTATCTTGTCTATCGACTACATCATAGCGATAGGTCACCAACTCAAAGCGATCAAGTGCATAGAGATCTTGAACACTTTCCTCTACCTGCTCCAAGCTATACTGATTGCCCGCAGCTAAATTTAAACGCTTGACCAATAGCTCATCAGCATAGTGAGTATTGTTATTAACTTGCAACTGCTGAACGATAATTTCATCGCCATAGCGAAGTCGACGTCGCGCTTCCTCTTTCTGGTCAATATAATCTTGGTAGTCTGCTGAACTGAGGCTAAGTTTGCTTAACTGCTCTCTATTTTCCATGGCGACCTGATAGCCCTTGTCATAGGCCTCCGGCATCTTGTCGAATTCAGTCGTTTCCATCTCCCCAACTTCGGGATAAAGATAGAGGTCATTTTCTGTAAGAAGTTCTGCCTGCTGATTAGTGGTGTTCCTCACTAAATAATTAGATAGCTGATCTGCAACGGTAAACAAGTTGGTAAAGTCTTCCTCGCCTTTGTAAGCTGTACTAATATCAACCGCAATTACGATGTCTGCACCAAGGTTCCTTGCGACGTCAACGGGCATATTATTAGTCACACCACTATCGACCAGTAATCTTCCATCAAGATTATAAGGCGGCAATGCGCCTGGAACCGACATACTCGCCATCATGGCATCAACTAAATAGCCCTCACCGATCACGACTGGTTCTAATTCGATAATATCGGTCGCGATAGAGCGATAAGGAATCGCAAGCTCATCAAAAGATTCGAAAGGAGGTAAATTACCTGCAGTCTCACGCAACAGTTTGAGCATCCCCTGGCCTTGCACAATCCCTCGTTTACCACGAACTTCTCCCCAACTCAGGCCGAGATCTGTAGTCAGTTGATACCTGTCCTCGTACTCTTTATCTTGTACTTTGCGTTGACTACGACTGACTCGATCTCGATAACCGCTATTCCAATCAACGGTACCAATGAAAGCTTGAATTTCATCTGCGCTCATACCGGTCGCATACAGACCACCAAAGTAAGAGCCCATGCTAGTGCCAGTAATAATATCAACCGGTACTTTCATCTCTTCGAGCGCTTTTAATACGCCGACATGGGCTGCTCCTTTCGCACCACCGCCAGCGAGTACCAGCGCAACCTTAGGTCGCTCACCGTGCACAGCCTCTGACTGAGCAACAACGCCAAATGAAACACTTCCGACAACACAAATTAGCAAGCTAATGAACTTTCTCACAATGTGCGTTCCTTTCTAACACTTATGCCATGTTTATACTGGCTGTCCCAGATATCGTAAAGCTCTAATATTCAACACAATGACTGCTACCAACTAAATAGTTTTTTTATCCATTGCTTAGGTTGATTATCACACTGTTTTCTCAGCTCACCGCTTGAGTCCCAAACAGGCAATTTAAAATCATTCGAGCAGTCGATATCTAGCCCACCCTGAGCGCTTTGAGCAAAGCCTAAAGTAGTAATTCCTTTTGGCCAAGGTAGAGTCAGCTTCTCAGGAATACGGTGATTAAGATATTCCGCGTAGACACGTAACGCACCACTTGAACCAGTCAGTTTGGTCGGTTTATTGTCATCCCGACCAAGCCAGATGGTCGTAACCTCTCGACCATCAACACCAACAAACCAACTGTCGCGAGTGTCATTACTGGTTCCAGTTTTACCTGCCAGCGCTGCCCAAGCGAACTGGTTATTAAGGTAACGGCCTGTGCCTTCCATTACCCCACGCTTCATTGCGTAGGTTGTCAGCCATGCCGCTTGCTGATCAACGGTCTGCGAAACCTTTGGTAAGGATTGATAAAGCACATTTCCATCCAGATCGATCACCGAGCGCAGAGCCGACAACCTCGCTTGCTTGCCCGAATTGGTCAAGGTTTGGTACATCTGAGCGACCTGAAATGGTGTTAGAGTAAACGAGCCTAAAAACATCGATGGCACAGGACGGATTTCACTTTTGTCGACCCCGAGATTCTCTAGTGTTTTAACCACATTCGGGATCCCAACCTGCATACCGAGCTCCACTGTTGGCACATTGAGAGATTTCGCCAGAGCAGTGTAAAGCGGGACATCTCCGCGAAACTGACGATCGTAGTTGCGCGGCGACCAAACATTACCTTTACTGCCCTTCAGGCTTATCGGCTTATCATGCAAAGTAGTGGCAAGGTTATATTTATCGGGCTGTTCCAAAGCAGTTAGGTAAACTGCAGGCTTTGCCAAAGAACCGATTTGACGGCTAGCATTGAGCGCTCGGTTAAAACCGTCATACCCCGTTCGTTTACCACCGACCATAGCGCGAATTTCACCACTATGGCGATCGACCGCGACCGCCGCACCTTCTAACGACTTCCCTGCCACTGAGGCAAGCTGTGGGATCTTCTTTGCAATCGCTTTTTCAAGCTCATGCTGAGATACGGGGTCTAAAGAGGTGAAGACTTTCAACCCCACATCAGATTGGAATGCTTCACCGACTTTATCCTTAAGTTCGATTTTCAACTGCTGGAAGTAGGCAGGCTGACGGCTCGCAATCTGAGGATTATCTTGAATATCTAATGGTCGGCTCGCTGCCATGTCATATTCACGGGCCGTCAAAATATCGTGCTGCATCATCAAACGCAGCACCAAATCACGACGCTGTTTCGCTCGCTCAGGGTAACGCACCGGGTTGTAATAAGAAGGCCCTTTAACCATGCCGACTAACAGAGCCAGTTGATCAATTCGCAGCTCTTGGATTGGCTGACCAAAATAGAGCCTCGCGGCTAAGCCAAACCCGTGGATCGCCTGGCCACGACTCTGTCCTAGGTAAACCTCATTAAGGTAGGCCTCTAGAATACGATCTTTGCTGTAACGGTAATCTAAGATTAACGCGATATAAGCTTCGCGGATCTTGCGCCATAAAGTGCGGTCACTGGACAAAAAGATATTTTTCGCCAATTGCTGAGTTAGGGTGCTCCCCCCTTGTACCGTTCGACCCGCTTTGACGTTTGCCACCAAGGCGCGAATAATCGCAAATGGCGAAACACCATCATGCTGATAAAAGTCACGGTCTTCAGTCACCAGTAGAGCATCGACCATCACTTCTGGGAACTGTTCACGCTTAACGAACAGTCGTTGCTCATCTTGGTTCTTTTCGAGCATGCCTAGCATTTTAGGCTCCACCCGCAAATAGCCAAGATCACCCTGTTGCTCTAAGGACTGAATGCGATCAAGGCTAGCTGAAGAGAAGTGAAGCATCACATGACGATCAGGCTCAGGGCCATCGCTAAACTCGAATGGGCGACGAATCAATTCAATCTTTGTTGAAGAAGAGGAGTACTCACCAGGGTAACGCGGCTGACGCACCTTACGATAGTTGAGCACATCTAGCTCATTGCGCACTTCTTGAATCGTGATCGAATCACCAGGTGCTAAGTTTAAAATGCGCGCATAAACAACGGTAGGCAAGTCAAACAGTTGGCCCTCAAAACGCTGTTTGACCAATGTATCGAGGTAAATTCCCACCACCAATAGCACAGCCAAGCCTGCAAGGCCAAGCTTCCAACTCAAGCTCCAAATCGCTTTTAGCCATGACCGCTGCGGCTTTTTCTTTGCACTGCGCTTTGGTGATTTACTACTGCGTTTACGCACCGGCTTTTTCGGTGAACTTTTAGCAGTGGTTGAAGTTTTTCTCTTGGTCATGAGTTAAGTTGTCGCTTGGTTTTTGTTGTTGCTACATGAGTAGCAGGGTCATCTGGCCATACGTGTTTTGGGTATCGACCTTTCATCTCTTTTTGCACTTCTTTGTAGGCTCCACTCCAAAAACTGGCAAGATCTCTCGTCACTTGAAGCGGCCTTTGCGCCGGAGAGAGTAGCTCCATCACTAAACGCTTTCTACCAAGTGCGATTTCTGGTGACGCTTGCTCACCAAACACTTCTTGCATTCGCACAGACAACACAGGCTCTTGCCCCTGTTGATAACGAATTTTCTTTCGGCTCCCGGTTGGAACTTGATAATGGGTCGGTAGCCACTTGTCGATCTCCTGATTGAGAGGCCAACCTAAATAGGCCAACAGTGCTGCCTCTAAATCCACTTTAGTTAACGCTTTTGCCGAGCCAATGCCAACTAAATAGGGCTCAAGCCAAGCTTCAAGATTGCCCAATAAGCCACTTTCAGATAGCTCAGGCCATGGTTGTTCTGGCAACCAATCTTGGCCACAACGCATTCTCTCTAGCAGTTCTACTGCCTGCGGAGTCCAGTTTAATACTGAAAGTCCTTTACGTTGAACGAAACTAAGTAAAGCTTGAGTCATTTTTTCGCGCGGCGGTTCCGGTAACGCTTTTCTCTCGATAACTAAACGGTCAATTCTACTCTGACGTTCAGCTATAAGGCGCCCTTTTTGCTCATCCCAGTCAACAATCTCTTGCTCGATAAACAGCTCCGGTGACTGTTGTTGCAACTCATGGATATCGAGCTCTAGCGCAGAAAAAACGTTGGATGACTCAGAGTGGCTGCGCATAAGATCAATCACCACTAGGTATTCACTGGCGGCAAGTTTTTCACTGTCTTGCACCATGACTCCATGCCCATTGGCAAGCAAAAAACGACCGAGATGATTTGTACGAGCTTGAGCAATACGATCGGGAAAAGCCATCGCTATCAACGGGGCAACTTGCGACTCATCAACTTTAGTTAAACAGAAATCAGTTTTCACTCTTCTCGCAATAGCTTTGGCTCTCTCAACCACTAGTTTCTGTTTACTGTGTTTACCTAGCTTGAGCCGATGGACACTATACATAAAATCAAGCGTGCTTCGCTCTGGTTCTTCAAGCAAAGCGATGATTACTGCCGCAGTCTCTAGTGAATGTTGTGCTTTGGCCAACATCGCACATGATCTCGGCTCTAAACCTAGCTGCGAGGCTAACTGACC
Organism: Vibrio sp. M260118; assembly: GCF_036533755.1. NCBI lineage: Bacteria > Pseudomonadati > Pseudomonadota > Gammaproteobacteria > Vibrionales > Vibrionaceae > Vibrio > Vibrio sp. M260118. Next base: position 6,218 of record NZ_JATABG010000013.1, read on the forward strand.
AGCTTCCGTTAACTGTCCCTTCTCGTCTAACAAGCCTAACTGACACAGCAGCCCTTTCGCTTGTTGAATAGCGCTCGTTGGCGGAACATCAACCCAAGTGAGATCTTGCGGGCTGTTCGCGCCCCACTGAGTTAACTCCAATACTAGGTTCGACAGATCCGAGTGGAGAATCTCAGGTACTGGCACATATGGCTGCTGTGCTAGTTGCCCTTCCGAGTATAGGCGAACGCAGATTCCCGGCTCAATACGTCCAGCACGCCCCGCTCTCTGCTCAGCCGAAGATTGGGCGATTCGAGTCTGCTCTAAGCGAGTAACACCACTTTTTAAATCAAACTTAACAACGCGCTCGTAGCCAGAGTCGACCACCAAGCGAATCCCTTCAATCGTCAAAGAGGTTTCAGCAATATTGGTCGCTAACACCACTTTACGCTGGCCGGCCTGAGCAGGCTGTATCGCCGCTTGCTGTTGAGAGAAATCCAACTGACCATAGAGAGGACAAACTTTAATATCACTAGCGAGATGCTTCAATCGCTCTTCTACGCGCTTAATCGCAGCCACACCAGGAAGAAATGCTAATAGCGAACCCGACTCCGTTTCCATCAAGGTGCTAATCTGCTTAGCCATTTGATCTTCCAAGCGCTGATTAGGTTTTGCAGGCAGATAGCGATGCTCAACAGGGTAACTGCGCCCCTGCGATTCAACATAGTCCGCTTCAGGCATCAAACGAGACAGTGCTTGCTGATCTAACGTCGCTGACATCACCACCAGCTTAAGATCATCACGCAGTGCCTCTTGGATCTCAAGGCAGAACGCCAGAGCTGTATCAGCGTGAATACTGCGCTCATGAAACTCATCAAAGATGATCAGATCGACACCGTTAAGTTCAGGATCATTCTGAATCATTCTTGTGAGAATCCCTTCAGTCACCACTTCTAGTTGAGTGTGCTGACTGGTTTTGTTGTCGCCACGAACTCGATAGCCGATGCGCTGACCAACGTTCTCTCCCAACTGCTGAGCCAGATAACGAGCAATGTTACGTGCGGCGAGTCGTCTTGGCTCAAGCATAATGATCTTTCCCTGCACCACTTGCTGCTTAATCAATTGCAGTGGGAAAAAGGTCGACTTGCCCGCACCGGGGGCGGCTTTAAGAATCAATTGAGAGCGAGTGCGAACACCAGAAATAAGCTCTGGCATCACGCCTTCAATATGCAGTTGTGACAATGGGTAAACCTTGTGCTGTAATAGTGGCAACTATTGTACATAAAAACAGTGCTAAATGAAGTTCGAACCCGCTTTAGAATCAGGCCAACTGATAAAACGCTATAAACGCTTTCTTGCCGACATTACTCTACCCGACGGCAACGAGCGCACCATTCACTGCGCCAACACTGGAGCGATGACAGGCTGTGCGACACCGGGCAACAGAGTGTGGTATTCAACCTCAGGTAACCCAAAAAGAAAGTACCCCAATAGCTGGGAACTAGCGGAAACAAGTCACGGACATCACATCTGCGTCAATACTGCCCGAGCGAATCAACTTGCGGTCGAAGCTATCGAGGCTGGCGTGATTGAAGAGCTGCAAGGATACGAGCAACTTCAAACAGAAGTAAGATATGGCAATGAAAATAGCCGAATTGATATCTTGCTCAATTCAGAAAATAAACCAAAATGCTATATAGAGGTAAAAAGCGTCACCTTATTAGATGAGGAAGAGCAAGGCCAAGGGTATTTCCCTGATGCCGTGACCACGCGAGGTCAAAAGCATCTGCGAGAGCTCACAGAAATGGCGCAAACTGGAAGCAGAGCAGTACTTTTGTTCACTGTTTTACACTCAGGGATTGAAAAAGTCGCTCCAGCACTCCATATAGACGCCAAATATTCAGAATTACTGAAAATTGCTCAAGAACAAGGAGTGGAAGTGCTGTGCTACAAAGCGGAGCTTTCAAGCCGCGAGATTAAGCTGGTTAAGTCGCTAGATTTTAGCCATAAATAGTCAAAAGTGACGGAACCTTCACAATGACGTTAAGTTTAGTCTCAAGTATTTGCCTCCATAGATTCTTTTTGCTATAGATACCCGCCTTATAAAAAACTGCGAGCGCAGTTGACTAGGTGTTAGTAGGAGATGCTGCATGCCAGACTCAAAGAAAAAAGCGCTAGGCATCCTAGCCATTGCAGGGGTTGAGCCATACCAAGAGAAAGCAGGTGAAGAGTACATGTCACCTGAGCAAATGGCTCATTTTACAAAAATTCTATCAGCGTGGCGCAACCAGCTCAGGGAAGAAGTTGATCGCACTGTACACCATATGCAGGACGAAGCAGCCAATTTCCCAGATCCCGTTGACCGTGCATCTCAAGAGGAAGAGTTCAGCTTAGAACTTCGCAACCGCGACCGTGAACGTCGACTGATTAAGAAGATCGAAAAAACACTAAACAAGATTGAAGAAGACGATTTTGGTTTCTGTGAATCTTGTGGCGTCGAGATTGGCATTCGTCGCCTTGAAGCTCGACCAACTGCAGACCTTTGTATTGACTGTAAGACACTTGCAGAAATCAAAGAGAAGCAAATGCAAGGTTAATGAAACCATTGCACTGACGATTGAAGGGAGCTTATGCTCCCTTTTTGTTTTGTTAAATGATGCAAAAAAACTATGAGTTATATCGGCCGCTTTGCCCCATCTCCATCTGGCCCCTTGCATTTTGGCTCCTTGATCGCCGCCCTAGGCAGCTATTTCCAAGCCAAGGCTCAGCAAGGTCAATGGCTAGTGAGAATTGAAGACCTAGACCCACCGCGTGAAATGCCAGGGGCTGCGAGTTTGATCTTACAAACTTTAGAAGCGTACCATTTACATTGGGATGGAGAGGTGGTTTACCAGAGCCAAAGGCACGATTTGTATCAAGAGCAAATTGAACGTTGGCTTACGACAGGGCAAGCCTACTACTGCCAATGTACGCGCAAACAGATCAAAGCACTCGGCGGCTACTACACAGGTACATGCCGTGACCTTGGGCTAAGCCACGCAGAGCAATGTGCAATTCGTCTACGAATGACAAAGCCCGTCTATGAATTTGAAGACAAGCGCAATGGTACGTTAACCATCCCTTCTTCATTGGCAGATGAAGATTTTATTATAAAACGTCGCGATGGGTTATTTGCTTATAATCTTGCCGTAGTATTGGACGACATTGACCAAGGAATTACTGAAGTGGTGAGAGGCGCAGACTTAATTGAACCGACAGGTCGCCAGATCAGTTTGTATCAAATGCTAGGAAAGAGTCCAATTGAGTATTTACATCTGCCGTTAGCTCTTGATAATAATGGTCATAAGCTGTCCAAACAGAACCACGCACAAGCAATTGATAACGCCGACCCAAGACCTGCATTACTCGACGCGATGCAGTTCTTAGGGTTTGATATTAAAAAAGAAATCTACCAAGCGGACATCGAAGAGATCATTCGATGGGGCGTACAGAATTGGCATGTTGCTCAGTTGCCTTCAACCACTGAGATCACACCAATATTCTCAAACTGCTCGCTGTAAGCTATTATTAGCCGCAAATTCGCCCCTTGTGGGCCTAAGAAACTAAACTCAAGCAAGATTGGTTTGACCAATTATTGCCAAATGCACATGAATAAAAACGACTATACACCAAGCGAAGCGCCAGCTTTTACTGAGCTCGCATTAAATATTGTTACTCGCCAAGAGCATAATATCTCGCGCAAAAAGATCAGTGATAATGCATTGAAGGTGCTATACCGTCTTCATGGTGCAGGCTTCGACGCATATCTTGTTGGCGGCGGCGTCCGCGATTTACTGCTTGGTCAAGCGCCAAAAGACTTCGACATAGCAACCAACGCCACTCCAGAACAGATCAGGCAGTTATTTAAAAACTGCCGTTTGATTGGTCGTCGATTCCGCCTCGCCCATATAATGTTTGGCCGCGACATCATTGAAGTGGCAACATTCCGAGGCCACCACCAAGAACCAAGTAAAAACGTTTCTCAGCAGTCTAAAGAAGGCATGCTACTAAGAGATAACGTTTATGGCACGATTGATGAAGATGCTGAGCGCCGCGACTTTACCGTCAACGCGATGTACTACAACATTGGTGACTACTCGATTCACGATTACGCAGGTGGTATCGAGGATTTAGAAGATAAGCTCATTCGCTTACTTGGCGATCCAGAAACCCGCTACCGTGAAGACCCGGTACGTATGCTGCGCGCAATTCGTTTTGCAGTAAAACTCGACTTCGACATCGAAGAAGACACCGCGGAGCCAATAGAAGAGCTTGCTACCTTACTGCAAGACATCCCAGCTGCGCGTCTTTATGAAGAGTCATTAAAGATGCTGCAATCAGGTCATGGTTTAGAGACTTACCACCTGATGCGTGAGTACAACCTATTCCAACAGCTGTTCCCAACAATCGCTGAGTTTTTCACTGAAGATTACTCTTCGCAAACAGAGCAGATGCTAGACCTTGTTCTAGACTCGACCGACCAGCGCATTGAAGAAGGCAAACGCATTAACCCAGCGTTTATGTTTGCTGCTATGTTGTGGTACCCACTGCAAGAAAAAGCTAAGCAGCTGATGGAGAAGCGAAACCTCGCATACTATGACGCCATCATGGAAGCGAGTAATTACGTACTGGACGATCAAGTTCGTACTATTGCCATCCCTCGCCGTCATACCGCTACGATTCGTGAGATTTGGCAGCTACAATTGCGCATGCCACGTCGTAACGGAAAACGCGCGTTCCGTCTAATGGAGTTAAACAAATTCCGCGCAGGTTTCGATTTCCTAGAGATGCGCGGTGAAGTCGAGCAAGGTGATACTCAATTACTTGCCAAATGGTGGGAAACCTTCCAAAACGCAGGACGCAATATGCGCCAAGCTATGGTTGCAGACCTTGAGTCTTCAATGGAAGGACAGCCTAAACAGCGCCGCCGTAAGAACTACCGCAAGAAGAAACCTAAGGCATCGTCATGAACACGGTGTACATCGCAGTAGGCAGCAATCTTAATGATCCTGTCTCACAAGCCAACGCGGCTATTGATGCATTAAAACAGCTCCCTAAGTCTGAGTTCGTCGTTAGTTCATCGCTGTACAGCAGTACACCGATGGGCCCGCAAAACCAGCCGGACTACATCAATGCCGTCGTGGAAGTAAAAACCGAATTAACGCCGCTTGAACTGCTCGATTGCACCCAAGCAATTGAGCTAGAACAAGGGCGTGTCCGTAAAGAAGAACGTTGGGGCCCAAGAACCCTAGATCTAGATATTATTCTTTATGGCAATGAGGTGATTGATTCCGAGCGTCTAGTCGTTCCGCACTACGGAATGAAGCAACGTGAGTTTGTGCTCTACCCGCTCGCAGAAATCGCACCAAATTTAACCCTCCCATGTGGGACCAGACTGGAAGACTTGCTTAACGTCGTTGAGCAAAATGGTCTGCGTATTTGGCAATCATAGCCAACTCCTGTAAGGAAAAATCATGAAAAAAATTTCTATCAATGACCTAATGCAATGGAAGCAAGAAGGGCGTAAGTTCGCAACCTCAACCGCTTACGACGCGAGCTTTGCTCAACTGTTCGAAAGCCAAGAGATGCCTGTACTGCTTGTTGGTGATTCACTAGGTATGGTTCTTCAGGGTGAGTCGTCGACTTTGCCAGTGACAATTGAAGATATGGCTTACCACACGCGCTGTGTGCGCTCTGGTAGCCCGAATTGTCTACTAATGGCTGATATGCCATTTATGAGCTACGCGACGCCAGAGCAAGCGTGTGAGAACGCTGCAACCCTAATGCGTGCTGGCGCGAACATGGTAAAAATTGAAGGTGGCGACTGGCTAGTCGACACAGTGAAAATGCTTACAGAGCGTGCGGTCCCTGTCTGTGCTCACTTAGGCTTAACACCACAATCGGTCAACATCTTTGGTGGCTTTAAAGTTCAAGGTCGTGAGCAAGATAAAGCAGACCGTATGGTTCGTGATGCATTGGCACTACAAGAAGCTGGCGCACAGATCATTCTACTTGAGTGTGTACCACAAGAGCTGGCAGCACGAATCACTGAAAAATGTGACGTACCAGTGATCGGCATTGGTGCTGGTAATGTTACCGATGGTCAAATCCTAGTTATGCACGATATGTTTGGAATTGCAGCGAACTACATGCCAAAATTCTCGAAAAACTTCCTTGCTGAGACAGGTGACATGCGTAAAGCAGTCGCAAAATACAAGCAAGATGTAGAAAGTGGTGCCTTCCCAGACGAAGCACATACAATCGCGTAAGGATTTGAACATGGAAACTTTTGCTGAGATTGCTGCTCTTAGAGAGCAAATCAAACAGTTCAAACGTGATGGTCGTAAAGTCGCATTTGTTCCTACAATGGGCAACCTGCACGAAGGTCACCTGACATTAGTGCGGAAAGCACGTGAAAATGCCGATGTCGTGGTGGTTAGCATCTTTGTTAACCCAATGCAGTTTGATCGTGCTGACGATTTAAACAACTACCCACGTACTTTAGAAGATGATCTAAGCAAACTAAGTGCTGAAAACGTTGAAATTGTCTTCACACCAACGCCAGAGATCATTTACCCGAACGGCGTAGAAAATCAAAGCTCTGTAGAAGTGCCAGGACTATCTAATATCCTTGAAGGCGCCTCTCGCCCAGGCCACTTCCGTGGTGTGGCTACCGTAGTCACCAAGCTATTCAACATCGTTCAACCTGACGTTGCTTGCTTTGGTGAGAAAGACTTCCAGCAACTGGCCGTTATCCGCAAAATGACGGAAGATTTGGCGCTAGACATCGAAATCGTTGGCGTACCAACCGTACGTGAGATGGATGGCTTAGCCATGAGTTCGCGCAACGGTCTACTAACCATCGATGAGCGTCAACGCGCACCGGTTCTAGCGCGCACCATGCGTTGGATTAGCAGCGCTATTCGCGGTGGCCGTGATGACTACGCTTCAGTCATTGAAGATGCAAGCGATCAACTACGTGCCGCAGGCCTACAACCTGACGAAATCTTCATTCGCGATTCTCGTACTCTACAAGCAGTGACAGAAGATACCACTCAAGTGGTCATCCTAATGTCTGCATTCTTGGGCAAAGCTCGCCTAATCGATAACCAAGTGGTTGAGATGGCAGTTGAAACGAAAGAAGATGAGACGCAAGCACCTTCAGAAAGCGCTGAATAGCGAGAAGCGAGAAGCGAGAATAGTTTTAAGGGTTGGCACTTAGTGCCAACCCTTTTTATTTAGGAACGCTTCGCTATGGATCTGGGATTCAGGAGCGAATAACTCTCGAAGGGCGAAGCCCGTTCCCGCTCTCCTAACTACGCAAACCAATCCCACGGGTCACTAAGTAGTGGGCTACCGAATACAGAGCAACGACAAACACGCCAAGCACGCTAAACGAAGTCACAATACCCACATCAGACACACCTAGGAAGCCATAGCGGAACGCATTCACCATATACACGATAGGGTTTATCTTTGAGACTCCCTGCCAAAACTCCGGCAACAAACTGATGGAATAAAAGACCCCACCAAGATAGGTAAGGGGCGTCAATACAAAGGTTGGAATAATCGAAATATCATCAAATGTTTTTGCGTATACGGCATTGATAAGTCCACCTAAAGCAAAAACGACCGATGTCATAAACACCGTGGCAATAATCACCCCCCAATGCTCGACTTGTAGATCGACAAACAGGAGAGAAACAAAAGTCACAATGGTGCCAACCAGTAGGCCACGAGTAACTCCACCCATCACATAGCCGGCAATGATCACATAGTTTGGTACCGGTGCGACGAGTAACTCTTCAATGTTTTTTTGTAGCTTTGCACTGAAGAACGACGACGCGACGTTAGAGTAAGAGTTGGTGATCACTGACATCATGATCAACCCTGGGACAATGTACTCCATGTAGCTAAAGCCATTCATTTGACCAATTCGGGAACCAATCAAACTGCCAAAAATTATGAAATAGAGTGTCATCGTGATCGCTGGCGGTACAAGCGTTTGTACCCAAATTCGAGTGAAACGCGTCACCTCTTTTCCTAGTAAGCTGCGAAAGGCAACCCAATACATCTGGTACATGTTACTTACCCTCTTCACGAACAATACTCACAAACAGCTCTTCTAATCGATTGGCTTTATTGCGCATCGACAACACCTTCACGCCCTGATTGGTCAGTTGAACAAAAATATCATTCAGCCCCTGACTCTTATCAATTTCGATTTCTAAAGAACCATTGCTGAACGTTTGACTGTTCACCCCAGACAGAATAGGCTCTGGGCAACCTTCTTCAAGATCGAGAATGAAGGTTTCCACACTGAGCTTTCCGAGCAAGTTCTTCATCGTGGTATTTTCAATCAACTCGCCTTTGTTGATGATGCCGATGTTACGGCACAGCATCTCTGCTTCTTCAAGGTAATGAGTGGTCAAAATGATAGTAATGCCTTGCTGTGCATTAATTTCCTTTAGGAACTGCCACATCGAACGACGCAGCTCAATGTCCACCCCAGCGGTGGGTTCATCAAGGATCAACAGTTGCGGCTCATGCATCAAGGCACGCGCGATCATCAAGCGGCGCTTCATACCACCAGATAGGTTTCGTGCACGCTCGCTGCGCTTCTCCCACAGATCGAGCTTAGTTAGGTACTTTTCAGCCCTTTCCTTTGCAACGTTCTTAGGCACTCCATAGTAGCCCGCTTGCTGTAGAACAATTTGCTCGACCGTTTCAAACTGATTGAAGTTGAACTCTTGAGGTACTAAGCCGAGATTTTGCTTAGCCAGTTCAAGGTCTTTATCGATGTCATACCCGAACACCTTTACCTGACCAGATGTCTTATTCACCAACGAAGAGATCACTCCGATAGTGGTCGATTTACCCGCACCGTTTGGGCCAAGAAGTGCATAAAAATCGCCTTTCTCAACGTTCAAACTGATACCTTTTAGCGCTTCAAAACCACCAGCATAGGTTTTTCGAAGCTGCTCAATTTCGAGTGCATACATAAATTATATTGCCATTACTCATCCTATTGAGCACGAGTTTATCGTTGAATGACGATGATTACAATTAAACCTTTCGAATAAATTGGAAATAAAAAGATAAGAAAGCCATTGAAGTTGGATTCAATGGCTTAGTGAAATACTGTCAGGGTATTTGGGGACCAAGTATGGGCTAGTGGTCTGAAACCATTTGAGTTTGCGGCGCATCACCGTCAACATGTTTTATCGCCGCTTTAAGTGCCTCATAGCGGAACTTAAAAGTATTGCTTTGTGGTACCAAGTCAAGAACATGAAACTTCTCTAACTGCTGGCGTGTTTTATCGTTCGGACACAGTAAGTAAACTTGGCAGTTAGCGTCCTTAGCATCTTTAATCGCGTTTTCTAACGCCAGACCTACCGTTACGTCGATCATCGGCACATCAGTCAAATCGAGAATCATCACCTCATAATCTGCGATACTGGTGTGCTGACGAGAAATCGCTTTAGAGACACTAAAAATCATCGGACCCGAAAGGTAGAAGAACAGTACTTTGCCATTGGCCATATCAAGCAGACCACGTTCACTATCCGACAAGGGGACATCATCGTCATCGGCGTCACTTATCGCTTTTACCTGACGCTCCTGTTCACGACTCAAACGCTCGATAATAATGATGTTCGAGATAAACACCCCAAGACCAACGGCGACAATTAAGTCAACAAATACCGTCAATAGCATCACCCCGTACATCACCGCCATACCAGCAAAGCTGACTCGGTGTGCGCGCTGGATAAAGCTCCAGTCAAGAATATTGAAACCAACGTAGACCGCAATACCGGCAAGTACTGCCATTGGGATCGGTTCGGTTAACCCACCTGCAACCAGAACGACCAACGCGAGCATTAGAGCACGAACCACACCAGACAATGGTGAGCGAGCCCCAACCTGAATGTTTGTCACGGTTCCCATTGTTGCCCCGGCGCCAGGCAGTGCACCGAACAATCCAGAAATCATGTTCGCCAAACCCTGACCGCGTAGTTCTTTATCGGAGTCATGCTCTTTACGTGTCAAAGAGTCACCAATAACGGCAGTCAGCAAGGTATCGATACAACCTAGCGTGCCAAGTACTAATGCATCAATCACCATCTCGGTGAACATAGCTGGATCGATATGCGGAATAACAAGTGACGGTAATCCCGCAGGAATTTCACCAATGCGGCGAATCGAGTCAGTATCAAATAGAATCACAGACAGTAGAGTCACCGCGACCAATGCAACCAATTGGGCAGGCACGTAACGACGATACTGTTTAGGGAAAAAGAACAGAATACCTAGCGTCATAAGCCCTAAAAACAACTCACTAAATTTCATATTTGCGAGGATGTCTGGAATTGCTGACAAGGTACCTGTTACACCACCTGAAGGTGCCGCTTGCCCGAGTAACGGAGAGATCTGCAAGATAATTAAAATGACGCCTATTCCCGACATAAAGCCGGAGATCACGCTATATGGCATCAAAGTAACATATTTTCCTAGTTTAAGTGTTCCGAGCAAAACCTGAAATGCACCCGCCATCATCACCACGGTGAAGGTCATTGCCATCCCTGTTTCAGGGTACTTAGCCATCATACTCGTAAGAACGGCGGTCATAATAACCGTCATAGGACCGGTAGGCTCTGAAATAAGCGTATTTGAGCCCCCAAACAGAGCGGCGAACAAGCCGACCATGATCGCGCCCCATAAACCCGCTTCAGCTCCGGCACCAGAGGCCACACCAAAAGCTAACGCTAAGGGCAATGAGATAATAGCCGTGGTGACACCACCAAATAAATCTCCTTTGAGATTCATGTCTTCAAAACGACTAGTAAACACAACGTTACTCCATGTTATCTATGCTAGCTGCCAAGATTTGCTCGCACTCCACTGACTTTGATCATCAAAGCGCTAGCTCTGGGCATAATCACAACATACTAGTTTTAGGGTATTCTGGTTGGCGAAAGAGGCAAAAAAAATACCGCCCTCAATTTGTAGCTAAATAGCAGAAAAAATGTAGCCAAATTGCTGCAAAATACCACCAACATCATAACTCTAACAAATGTTAACCAAGAGAGATAAGCGTTAATTCCATCTCATCGCTCATAGGTTATAACCATTAGTTAGGATAACAACCAAGTTTATGATTTTTACCGCTTTAAGACGTCAGATGAGTGCTGTTTTAGCTAATTTTGACGGGAAGCAAATTGTAACATTGTGTATAGTGATGCAAGTATTTTTTAAAGAGTTGCGAATAGAATGCCAGAAATAAAACAGTTGTTTGAGAACAACTCAAAATGGTCAGCGTCGATCAAAGCGGAACGCCCAGAGTACTTTACCAAGCTAGAAGAGGGTCAGAATCCTGGCTTTCTGTGGATTGGTTGTTCAGATAGTCGAGTCCCCGCTGAACGATTAACTGGGTTGTATTCTGGTGAACTGTTCGTTCATCGAAATGTCGCCAACCAAGTCATCCATACCGACCTCAACTGTCTTTCCGTTGTGCAATATGCGGTAGATGTACTTAAAGTAAAACACATTATCGTGTGCGGTCACTATGGTTGTGGTGGTGTCAACGCAGCGATTGATAACCCTCAACTTGGCCTTATCAACAACTGGTTGCTACACATTCGCGATCTTTACTTTAAACATCGCACCTACTTAGAAGCGATGCCAGAAGAAGACCGTGCTGATAAATTGGGTGAGATTAACGTTGTTGAACAAGTCTACAACTTAGCGAACTCAACCATCATGCAGAACGCTTGGGAACGTGGTCAAGACATCGAGATTCACGGCGTGGTGTACGGAATTGGTGATGGAAAGCTCGAGTATTTAGGCGTTCGCTCAGATTCAGGCGATAAAGTAGACACAGCCTATCAAACCGCGATGGCGAGTGTCCTCAACCCAGAACACAAACTTTTGTGTCGCTAAACCACCATTGAGAGACAAAAATGCCCGCTTTACCGAAGCGGGCATTGTTACATCCAGTGTTTAGAGAGTGTTAACCCAGTTACTCTTGAGGGACTACTTTACCAATGTATGGTAAGTGACGGTATTTCTGTGCGTAATCAATACCAACCCCAACAACGAACTCATCTGGGATCTCAAAACCAATCCACTTAACGTCAACCTGAACCTCACGGCGAGATGGTTTGTCTAGCAGAGTACAAATCTCAATCGACTTAGGCTCTCGTAGCGACAAGATCTCTTTCACCTTGTTGAGAGTGTTACCTGTATCGATGATGTCTTCAACCAGCAGAACATCTTTACCCTTAATATCATCGTCAAGATCTTTCAAGATACGAACATCACGCGAGCTTTCCATTGTATTGCCGTAGCTAGAAGCGGTCATGAAATCAACTTGGTGAGTTAACTCAATGGCACGAGCCAGGTCAGCCATAAATACGAATGAACCTCGTAGCAAGCCTACCAAGACAAGATCTTCACTCCCTTGATAGTGAGCTGTGATCTGTTTACCAAGTTCCTGTACGCGCTCCTGAACTTCTTGCTCAGAAATCATTACTTCTACTGTATGTTTCATACCAATCTCGTTTATCGCGTTGACTAATAATGTACCAATACATTTTAGCTGATGTTTTAGAGCGCATAGTTTAACGATTGCGGAGCTTCATGGAAAGAGGGGCGTCAATCAGGAGAATGCAATAATCTCCGTTACGTTTTGATATTCAGCACGGATATTAACAATTGTGGTTATAAAGTGTACTGAAAACGTTGACCTTATTGATATGCACCATTACACTCATCATGCTTTAAGCAAAATAATAAAATACTAAATAGGGCAAAAGCCCACTATAACAACTCAATTGGCAAGGATATTGATATGGACTCAATAGCTAAAAGACCGCGCACGCGTCTTTCTCCACAAAAACGAAAGCAACAGCTGATGGAGATCTCTCTTGAAGTATTTGCTCGTCGTGGTATCGGCCGAGGTGGCCACGCAGACATCGCTGAAATTGCACAAGTTTCAGTGGCTACTGTATTTAACTACTTCCCTACCCGTGAAGACTTGGTCGATGATGTACTGAACTATGTAGTACGTCAGTTCTCCAACTTCCTATCAGACAACATAGACCTAGACCTACATGCAAAGGAAAACCTGACGAACCTTACCTCTGCAATGGTTGACCTAGTCGTCAACGATTGCCACTGGCTTAAAGTTTGGTTCGAGTGGAGTGCTTCTACGCGTGATGAGGTTTGGCCACTGTTTGTCACAACTAACCGTACCAACCAGTTATTGGTACAAAACATGTTCATCAAAGCGATTGAACGTGGCGAAGTGTGTGATGAACATGATCCAGCAGACTTAGCAACCTTGTTCCACGGAATCTGCTACTCACTGTTCGTGCAAGCAAACCGTGCGCAAAGCCCTGAAGCACTTGCTAAGCTAACTCAGAGCTACTTGGACATGTTGTGCATCTATAAACGTGAACACTAATCACGGGTGACATAAAACAAAAGGCAGATACCTAGGTATCTGCCTTTTTTGTTCGCTCAATATATACAATTTTGTACTGCATATTAAAAAGCCGCTGAACAATCAGCGGCTTTCGAATGCTAGAGCGAAGAAATTACTTTTTCTTTCTTGCTTTAGGGTTAGGTAGGTCAGTGATCGTACCTTCAAACACTTCCGCAGCTAGACCAACAGACTCATGTAGAGTTGGGTGAGCATGGATAGTTAGAGCGATATCTTCAGCATCACAACCCATTTCGATTGCTAGACCGATTTCACCTAGTAGTTCACCACCGTTAGTACCAACGATAGCACCACCGATCACACGGTGAGTCTCTTTATCGAAGATAAGCTTAGTCATACCGTCTGCACAATCAGAAGCGATTGCACGACCTGAAGCAGCCCATGGGAATGTTGCTGTCTCGTAGTTGATGCCTTCCGCTTTCGCTTCTTTCTCAGTCTTACCAACCCATGCCACTTCTGGCTCAGTGTAAGCAATTGAAGGGATAACTTTAGGATCGAAGTAGTGCTTCTTACCAGCAATAACTTCTGCTGCAACGTGACCTTCATGCACACCTTTGTGTGCCAGCATTGGTTGACCAACGATATCACCGATCGCGAAGATGTGAGGAACGTTAGTACGCATTTGCTTATCAACGTTAATGAAACCGCGCTCGTCGATTTCTAGACCTGCTTTTTCACCATCGATAAGCTGACCATTCGGTACACGGCCAATCGCAACTAGAACGGCATCGTAGCGCTCAGCTTCTGCTGGTGCTTTCTTGCCTTCCATTGAAACGTAGATACCATCTTCTTTCGCTTCAACAGCTGTTACTTTGGTTTCTAGCATTAGGTTGAACTTGTTCTTGATACGCTTAGTGTAAACTTTCACGATATCTTTATCCGCAGCTGGGATAACTTGGTCGAACATTTCAACTACGTCGATTTGAGAACCTAGAGAGTGGTAAACCGTACCCATTTCTAGACCGATGATACCACCACCCATGATAAGCAGCTTGCCAGGAACTTCTTTCAGCTCAAGAGCGTCAGTTGAATCCCAGATGCGTGGGTCTTCGTGTGGGATAAATGGCAGTTTGATTGGGCGAGAACCCGCTGCAACGATCGCGTTGTCGAAGTTAACAACCGTTTTGCCTTCTTCGCCTTCCACTTCGATCGTGTTAGGACCAGTGAACTTACCAAAACCGTTAACCACGTTAACTTTACGCATCTTAGCCATTCCGCCAAGACCGCCAGTTAGTTGGTTGATTACTTTCTCTTTCCACTTACGGATCTTGTCGATATCAGTTTGTGGCTCACCAAATACGATACCGTGCTCAGCAAGTGCTTTTGCTTCTTCGATAACTTTTGATACGTGAAGGAGTGCTTTAGATGGGATACAACCCACGTTTAGACACACACCACCAAGAGTGCTGTAACGTTCGATAAGAACCGTTTCTAGACCTAAGTCTGCACAACGGAAAGCGGCAGAGTAACCAGCAGGACCTGCACCAAGTACTACAACTTGGGCTTTAATTTCTTTGCTCATTTTGACCTCTTGTAGTCATTATCCCTAACAGGCTGAGTGGGTATTGATTCTATATGTTCAAGTCAGTTTGTTTTAAACAGTTATATTCAGACCGCTAACAGTTTACAGAGATGTTAATGGTGTGAAAAGTAAATCAATTTAGCCTGTGAGCTAGACAACAATTCGTTTGAGAAAAACCTAGATAATTTAAGCTCTGAAAACAAATTGCCTGATAATTATTAGTAGTAGAGGCGGCTCTAATGCCGCCTCTAAATCATCCAATCTTTAACTAAAGAACTAGACGACGAATATCTGATAGCGCAGCATTCAAGAACGTAATGAATCGTGCACCTTCAGCACCATCGATCACACGGTGATCGTATGACAGAGATAGTGGAAGCTGTAGACGTGGTTCGAACTCTTTACCGTTCCACACAGGCTTCATTTCAGACTTAGACACACCTAGGATACCAACTTCTGGAGCATTTACGATTGGTGTAAACGCAGTACCACCGATACCACCAAGGCTAGAGATTGTGAAACAACCGCCCTGCATATCGCCAGCTGTTAGCTTACCAGCACGTGCTTTCTTAGAGATCGCCATTAGCTCTTCAGATAGCTCGTAAATACCTTTCTTGTTCACATCTTTAAATACTGGAACAACTAGACCGTTAGGCGTATCTACTGCGATACCGATGTTCACGTATTTCTTCAGAATGATGCTTTCGCCATCTTCAGATAGAGAAGAGTTGAACGCTGGGAAGGCTTCTAGCGCTTTCGCTGCTGCTTTCATGATGAACACAAGTGGAGTGATCTTCATGCCAGTGTCTTTCTTCGCTTCGATAGCGTTCTGCTCTTTACGGAATGCTTCTAGCTCAGTGATATCAGCATTATCCCACTGTGTAACGTGAGGGATCATTACCCAGTTACGGTGCAGGTTAGCGCCTGAGATCTTCTTGATCTTAGAAAGCTTCTGAACTTCAGTTTCGCCGAACTTGCTGAAGTCCACTTTTGGCCAAGGTAGTAGACCAAGAGCTGCGCCGTCGCCTTTGCCAGATGCCGCTGCACCTGCGCCAGACTCAAGACGCTTAAGCGCATCTTTAACGTAAGACTGTACGTCTTCTTTTAGGATACGGCTCTTACGACCAGTACCTTTAACCTTAGAAAGGTTAACGCCAAACTCACGCGCTAGACGACGAACAACTGGAGATGCGTGTGCGTACTCGTTGTTCTCTTGGAAATCGCCAGTCGTTGCTGGAGCGGCTGCCGCTGGTGCTTCTGCTTTAGGAGCTGCTGCCGGTGCCGCCGCTTGAGTTGGAGCCGCTGCAGGAGCAGGTGCTGCACCCGCCACTTCGAAGACTATAATTAGCGAGCCAGTCGACACTTTGTCGCCTGCTGCAATCTTGATTTCTTTAACCGTGCCCGCAAATGGTGCTGGTACTTCCATTGACGCTTTGTCGCCTTCAACAGTGATTAGAGATTGCTCTTCTTCCACTGTATCGCCAACTGCAACCATGATCTCAGTTACTTCAACTTCGTCACCGCCGATATCAGGAACGTTCACTTCTTTCGCTGCTGATGCTGATGGAGCCGCTGCCACTGGAGCTTCTGCTGCAGGTGCCGCTGGAGCGCCAGAGCCTGCTACTTCGCCTGATTCTACAGAGAAAGTCATGATTAACGAACCAGTCGTAACTTTATCGCCTGCTGCTACTTTGATCTCTTTTAGCGTACCAGCAAATGGTGCAGGTACTTCCATAGAAGCTTTGTCGCCTTCAACCGTTAGAAGAGATTGCTCTTCTTCAATGCTGTCGCCAACTGCAACCATGATTTCAGTCACTTCAACTTCATCGCCACCGATATCTGGTACGTGAACTTCTTTAAGCTCTGCCGCTGCTGCTGGAGCTGGAGCCGCTGCTGGAGCCGCTTCTGCCGCAGGAGCAGGTGCAGCGTCAGCTGCACCCTCGGCTTCGAAAATCATGATTAGAGAACCAGTAGAAACAGAGTCACCTTCCGTAACCTTGATTTCTTTAACGATACCCGCTTGAGAAGCAGGAACTTCCATAGAAGCTTTATCGCCTTCAACTGTGATAAGAGACTGCTCTTCTTCAACCTTGTCGCCAACGCTTACAAGAATTTCAGTAACTTCAACCTCATCCGCACCGATGTCTGGTACATTAATTTCGATTGCCATTTCTTATTTACCTTCTCAATTAAGCGTATAGCGGGTTAGTTTTTTCAGTGTCGATGTCGAACTTAGCAATCGCTTCTGTGACTACTGACTTCTCAACATCACCACGCTTAGCTAGTTCAGTTAGCGCTGCAACTACCACGTAGCCTGCGTTAACTTCGAAGTGACGACGTAGGTTCTCACGGCTATCAGAACGGCCGTAACCATCTGTACCCAGTACTTTGTAAGACTCAGAAGGCATGAACGCACGAACTTGCTCAGAGTAGTTCTTCATGTAGTCAGTCGCTGCGATAGCTGGCTCAGTACCCATTACTTGTGCAATGTAAGGTACTTTCGCTTCTGCTTCTGGGTGAAGCATGTTGTAACGCTCTGCGTCTTGACCGTCACGAGTTAGCTCGTTGAACGATGTTACAGAGAACACGTCTGATGCGATGCCGTACTCTTCGCTTAGGATAGTTGCTGCTTTACGTACTTCATTCATGATAGTACCAGAGCCCATTAGCTGAACTTTAGACTTGTCACCTGCGTAAGACTCAAGCTTGTAGATACCCTTACGGATGCCTTCTTCAGCGCCTTCTGGCATTGCTGGCATTGCGTAGTTTTCGTTCATCACAGTTAGGTAGTAGAACACGTTCTCTTGGTTCTCACCGTACATGCGACGGATACCGTCTTGCATGATAACTGCAACTTCGTAAGCGAATGTTGGATCGTAAGAGATACAGTTAGGTACTGTGTTCGCCATGATGTGCGAGTGACCATCTTCGTGCTGTAGACCTTCACCGTTTAGCGTTGTACGACCAGCAGTAGCACCTAGTAGGAAACCACGAGCTTGTTGGTCACCAGCCATCCACGCCATGTCGCCAACACGTTGGAAACCAAACATTGAGTAGTAGATGTAGAATGGGATCATTGGCAGATCGTTTGTGCTGTAAGAAGTAGCAGCAGCAACCCAAGATGCCATAGAGCCTAGCTCGTTGATACCTTCTTGTAGAACCTGACCAGATGTCGCTTCTTTGTAGTAAGAAACAATGCCTTTATCTTCTGGAGTGTATTCCTGACCGTGCGGGTTGTAGATACCAATCTGACGGAATAGACCTTCCATACCGAACGTACGTGCTTCGTCACAGATGATAGGAACGATGTTCTTACCAATGTTCTTGTTCTTAAGCAGGATGTTAAGCGTACGTACGTAAGCCATAGTGGTAGAGATATCACGCTTTTGCTCACTTAGTAGCGGCGCAAACTCTTCTAGCTCAGGTACTTTGAATTCTTGAGTGAACTTAGGTAAACGCTGTGGCGTGTAACCTTTCAGCGCTTTACGACGAGCGTGTAGGTATTCGTATTCCGCTGAGCCTTCTTCAAGCTTCAGGTATGGAAGTTCTTTCACTGCTTCGTCAGTTAGGATGTCTTGAAGACCTAGACGATCACGTAGGTGTAGTACGTGAGTCATGTCCATCTTCTTAACTTGGTGCGCGATGTTCTTACCTTCAGCCGCTTCACCCATGCCGTAACCTTTAACAGTCTTAGCTAGGATGACTGTTGGACGACCTTTAGTTTCTGCCGCGTTTTTGTATGCTGCGTACAGCTTAGAAGACTCGTGACCACCACGCTTAAGTGCGAAGATTTCGTCATCAGTCATGTCTGCTACTAGTGCAGCTGTCTCTGGGTACTTACCAAAGAAGTGTTCACGTACGTAAGCACCGTCTTTAGATTTAAATGTTTGGTAGTCACCATCTACAGTTTCGTTCATTAGCTGTAGAAGCTTGCCAGACGTATCTTTAGCAAGTAGTGCATCCCAGTTGCTACCCCAGATAACTTTAACAACATTCCAGCCAGCACCTTTGAATAGGCCTTCTAGCTCTTGGATGATGCTACCGTTACCCATTACAGGACCATCTAGACGCTGTAGGTTACAGTTAACAAGGAAACATAGGTTGTCTAGCTTCTCACGCGCCGCGAAAGATAGTGAACCACGTGATTCTGGCTCATCCATCTCACCGTCACCTAGGAACGCGTATACACGCTGAGCCGACGTATCTTTCATACCACGACCGTCTAGGTACTTAAGGAAACGCGCTTGGTAGATCGCAGAAATAGGACCAAGACCCATAGAAACTGTTGGGAACTGCCAGAACTCAGGCATTAGTTTAGGGTGTGGGTATGACGGGATACCTTTGCCATCTACTTCTTGACGGAAGTTATCTAGCTGCTCTTCAGTTAGACGACCTTCAACGAATGCACGAGAGTAGATACCTGGTGAGATGTGACCTTGGTAGTATACTAGATCGCCACCGTCCGTCTCGTTTGGAGCGCGGAAGAAGTGGTTGAAACATACTTCGTAGAATGCAGCAGAAGACTGGAAAGACGCCATGTGGCCGCCTAGCTCTAAGTCTTTCTTAGATGCACGTAGAACGATCATGATTGCGTTCCAACGGATGATGGAACGAATACGGCGCTCAAGAGTTGTGTCACCTGGGTAAGCTGGTTCTTGATCTGCAGGAATCGTGTTGATGTAATTGGTCGTGATGCCTGTTGGCATATCAACGCCATCTAAACGCGCTTTATCTAAAACAGTTTCTAGTAGAAACTGAGCACGTTCTACACCCTCTTCACGTACAACTGACTCAAGGGCTTGTAGCCATTCTTGAGTTTCCAGTGCGTCTACGTCATGCTTCATATCAGACATGGCGATCTTTCCTTCTGTTGGTTGGATCTTGTTATTTTAAGTAACGCTCTTAAGAGTCATTACCTTGCTGAATTCGACGCAAAGAACGCTCTCGACGAGACTCTTCACGTGTCAAATCCAACAATGTTTCTTCGATATAAGCCAAGTGTGAGTGAGACATCTCTCGCGCCTTTTCAGGCTGACCAGAAACGATTGCATCCACAATATTGGCTCGATGTTTACTTACTTTCTCTACCACTTCATCGCGGCGATGTAAGAGATTTAAATTTTGTAAAACATTTTGCTCAAGCAAAGGCGCAAGACTTCGAACAATATGAAGCAGTACCACGT
>NZ_JATABG010000014.1:0-24864 GCF_036533755.1 Vibrio sp. M260118
CAGTTTGGCTGTTGGTTAAGCTGGTTTTCAGCATTTGACGAGTAAAGCCAATGACACCATTGAGTGGTGTTCGTAGCTCGTGTGACATATTGGCCAAGAATTCAGATTTAACTCGAGCTGCTTCTTGTGCGCGCTTTTTGGCTATATCCAGTTCGACGTTTTGAATTTCTAACTGCTCTAAGGTTTCACGTAGATCGGAAGTCGCTTGGTCGATACTGTGTTGCATCTCAACGTGGTATTCCGATAGAGAGACTGCCATCGAGTTGATACCGTTTTTCAGTGAGTCGAGCTCACCGTGCATCTTACCTTCGATACGTACATCCAAGTGGCCGCGACGAATTCTGTCGACCATGTTTTTCATATGTGAGATAGGGCGAGTGACGTCATACATCAAGCGGTAGGCAAACACGGCGGATAAGCCTAGGCCAATCAACAAGACCAAAAATGCCGAGAATATCTCTTGGTACTGCTGCAAGCGAAGGGAAGATAGATCAAGCTCGATCGCGACATATCCAAGTGCTGGATTCGAATTAGGCCCTTTCATCGTTGCAATTAGGCCAGATTCTGCAATCACTGGGGCACGTAGGATTAAGGTATTCTCTTCCAGTTCAGAGTTGAGCAGCAGTGGAATGGGCTCACTACGTGGAAAAGTGAGCAATTCAAAGTTTGGGTGGAAGTTAGAGGTTACAAATAGCTCATGATTGTAGTCGAATACAGCAATACTGCGGACAAACTTGGAATTTTTACGATGCGCATAGCTGATGATACGACGCACCGATTCCCGGCTATTATTTTTTAATCCCTCTTCACTGGCGATGGCCAAAGGTTCAATAATACTTAAACCTGAATTGATTACCTGCTTTTCTAAGTCGTGGTAACGATTAAAAGAGAAAAAAGCACTCAGAAGTAATCCGATAATTAACGTCGGCGCTAAAGTCAGGGTAATAACGCGGGCGCGCAAGCCATATCTTGTCATTATTGTCTAAACATCGCGGTGTGGATATGGGAAAATAACTTCCAAAATAAAAGAAGCCGTCGAAGTAATTGTCTAAGCATAATCAACTCAGTCGGCTCAGACAATGATTCAAGCGTAAAAGCTTGGGACGTATACCTTATAATTAGCATTTCGAGCAATTGGCCGTAAGGTCATAAATAGTAGGCACAAAGCATGGCGCGTTTTTTCCAACCAAAGAAGAAAACTCAACTGAATACAAAGCATCAGTCGGTGACGATTGAAAAGTTGGATCATCATGGCGCAGGCATGGCTTATCAGAACAAAAAGCCTATCTTCATCGAAGGTGCGCTACCGGGTGAGCAGGTTCTGGTTCAATTGACCGAAAGCAAAAGTAAATTCGCTCGTGCTAATCTGATCAAAGTTCAAAAAGCCAGCGAGCAGCGTATTGAGCCTTTTTGTCAGCACTATGCGGATTGTGGTGGTTGTAACATGCAGCATGTTTCGCTTGAGGTTCAGCAGCAACATAAACAGCAGACACTAAGCCAGTTGATGAGCAAGTTCGCTGGTCACTCGATTACGTTGGATGCGCCAGTTATTGGTGCTGAAAAAGGCTATCGTCGCCGTGCGCGAGTGAGCATTAAACTCAACAAGAAAACTCGCCAGCTTGAGTTTGGTTTTCGTAAAAAACACAGCCAAGAGATTGTTACCGTTACTCACTGCCCGGTTCTCGACGCAGATCTAGACGCTTTGCTAGCACCGCTATATGAGCTGTTGCAAGGGTTCTCTCATCAAGATTCTATCGGCCATGTCGAACTGGTTAAAGGTGATAACACCAAAGTGATTGTCTTACGTCATTTAAAAGCGCTAAAAGAGAATGACCGAAGCAGCCTAGAAGCATTCGCTACTCAAAACCAAGCGAGTCTCTACTTGATGCCAGAATCTGACCAACTCAACCGCGTGCTGGGCGATGCTGCCTATTACTTAGAGGCGGGAGTGAAGATTCCATTTGAGCCGAACAACTTTATCCAAGTTAATCAGCAAGTGAATCAACGCATGGTTGAACAAGCGTTATCTTGGCTAGAACTTAGCGAGCAAGATCGGGTACTCGATCTTTTCTGCGGTTTGGGTAACTTTAGCTTGCCAATCGCTGAGCAAGTCGCGAGTGTGGTCGGCGTAGAGGGTGTCGACATTATGGTAGAAAAAGCCTCTCACAATGCACAAATCAATGGCATCGAGAATGCGTCATTCTATCAAGCGAATTTGGAACAAGATGTATCTGGTCAGAGATGGGCAAGCAAAAAATTTGATAAAGTACTCCTTGATCCTGCGCGTGCTGGGGCGAGTGGTATCATAGAGCAGATCTCACATTTAGGTGCGAGTCGTGTTGTGTACGTATCTTGCAACCCTGCAACCCTAGCCCGAGACTCGCAAAGCCTACTTAGCCAAGGCTATAAATTACAAAAATTAGGTATGCTCGATATGTTTCCGCATACAAGCCATTTAGAATCTATGGCGCTCTTTGTAAAGGATTAAACGAACTTCCCAACCCTTCAGTAGTCTGAATTTGGGTGTTCGAGATTAGAAAAATAACAGGACGAAAATAATGGTTGCGGTAAGAAGCGCACATTTAAATCAAGACGAACAGTTTGAGCTAGACAAGTGGATTTCCAGCCTTGGGCAAGAGCCGAAGGTTTCAAAGCGCTTAAAAGAAGTATACCTCAAGGGTGAATCTGTACTCGAAGGCAACGAACAAGGCCAGCTGCTATTGTGGCGTGGACGCGAGATGATAGAAATCCTTGTCACCCTGTCGATGGACAAAGCCACCCTAGTCGCCGCGTTATTGTTCCCGCTAGTGTCTAGTGGAGCCTATGATCGTGAACAGTTTGAAGAAGATTTTGGCAAAGAGACCATCAAATTGATTGATGGCGTTGAAGAGATGGCTGCTTTGGGCCAACTCAACGTTACTCTCGAAGGTAGCGCTGCCTCTTCTCAGGTTGATAACGTACGTCGCATGTTGCTGGCTATGGTGGATGATTTCCGTTGCGTGGTCATTAAGTTGGCTGAACGTATTGCTAATCTGGTGGAAGTGAAAAAAGCGCCAGAAGAGGTACGCCAAGCGGCAGCAAAAGAGTGTGCCAATATTTATGCACCTCTGGCAAACCGCCTTGGTATCGGTCAGCTGAAATGGGAGATGGAAGACTATGCCTTTCGTTACCAACAGCCAGATACTTACAAGCAGATTGCTAAACAGCTATCTGAAAGACGTATTGTGCGTGAGCAGTACATCAAAGACTTTGTCGACGATTTGACTAGCGAAATGCAAGCCTCGAACATCAATGCTGAAGTGAGCGGCCGACCTAAGCACATCTACTCTATCTGGCGAAAAATGCAGAAGAAAGGGTTGGCATTCGACGAGTTGTTTGATGTACGTGCGGTTCGTATTATCGCTGATAAACTGCAAGATTGTTACGCTGCATTAGGCGCAGTCCATACCAAATATAAGCACCTTCCAAGCGAGTTCGATGACTACGTTGCTAACCCCAAGCCTAATGGTTACCAGTCGATTCATACCGTCATTCTAGGCCCTGAAGGCAAGACAATTGAGATCCAGATACGCACCAAAGACATGCATGAGGACTCAGAACTGGGCGTTGCCGCGCACTGGAAATACAAAGAAGGTGGTGGCGGTCGTAGCGGTTACGACGAGAAGATTACCTGGTTGCGTAAACTGCTTGATTGGCAAGAAGAGATGTCAGACTCGGGCGAAATGCTTGATGAACTGCGTAGCCAAGTGTTTGATGACCGCGTGTATGCCTTTACTCCGCGCGGTGACGTCGTCGACCTGCCTATGGGAGCCACACCGCTAGACTTTGCTTACCACATTCACTCTGAAGTAGGGCATCGCTGTATTGGTGCTAAAGTGGCAGGACGTATCGTTCCGTTTACTCATAAGTTAACCATGGGTGACCAAGTCGAAATCATCACCTCGAAAGAGCCGAACCCATCTCGTGACTGGCTCAACCCTAATATGGGCTTTGTGACATCAGGCCGTGCGCGCGCCAAGATTAACGCTTGGTTCCGCAAGCAGAGCCGCGAGAAAAATGTCGAAGCAGGACGTGATATCCTAGAGACTGAACTACAGAAAATCGGTGCGACCCTAAAAGATGCCGAGCTGTATGCATTGAAACGCTTCAATGTAAATAGCACTGATGAACTGTATGTTGGTATTGGCAGCGGCGACTTGCGTATTAACCAAGTGATCAACCACATTAACGCTTTGGTCAACAAACCAACTGCGGAAGAGGAAGATCAGCAAGCGTTAGAAAAGCTGCAAGAAGCTGAAAGCAAAGCGCCAGCGCAGAGTCGCCCGAAGAAAGATGCCGTTGTGGTAGAAGGTGTCGACAACCTAATGACCCATCTAGCTCGATGTTGTCAGCCAATCCCAGGTGATGAGATCGCAGGTTACATTACTCAAGGTCGCGGTATCTCAGTGCACAGAGCCGACTGTGAGCAGTTAGAAGAACTACGTCATCATGCACCTGAACGGATTATCGACACTGTCTGGGGCGGTGGCTTTGTTGGCTCGTATATTTTAACCGTGCGAGTTGAGGCGATGGAGCGTGGTGGTCTGCTTAAAGACATCACCAGCTTGTTTGCTAACGAAAAAATCAAAGTGACCAGTATGAAGAGTCGCGTTGACTACCGTACTCAAATGTCGATCATGGACTTTGATTTAGAAGTGAACAATGTTGATATTCTCCAGCGTGTTTCTAAACGAGTTGAGCAGATTAAAGATGTCATGAGCGTTAAACGCCTCGGCTAATTTTTACGTCGTATTTGGCTTTCTAGCTGCGTTCGCTGCACTTATATCGCCCAATCTTATAGACAAGCAACTTGGTTAGTGAGCAAAGGGGGTGGCGTTTCCACAGCAAAATCCATCTTCTTCGCTGAAAGTGCAGAGCTAGTTGTCACAACTATTGCTAGATTTACTGATATTTTGCGTAGGAAACGTCATTGCTTTGCTGAGTCTAGCAACTAGAAAGGGTGGGTAGTTTTGGCTGCTCACCTTTTTATTTGAATTAAAGTTCTTTAGATAGAAGATTTAAAGGAAGAAGGAAAATGAGCCACCCAATTGAACAGTTAGAACAGATTATGGCGCAGCTTCGTGACCCAGAAAATGGTTGCCCTTGGGATCTTAAACAAAGCTTTGACACTATTGTCCCACATACTATTGAAGAGACCTATGAATTGGTTGATGCGATTCACAATCGAGATTGGCCAAACCTGAAAGAAGAGCTTGGTGATCTGCTATTCCAAGTGATTTTTTACAGCCAACTAGCGAAAGAGCAGCAGCTGTTTGATTTTTCTGAAGTGGTTGAAACGGTCAATGAAAAGTTGACTCGTCGCCATCCTCATGTTTTTTCTGATGTTGAGTTTGAATCTGACGAGCAAATCAATGCTAACTGGGAAGCGGAAAAAGCAAAAGAAAAAGCCCAAGTAGGCAAAACTGAGCAAAGTATTCTAGACTCAATACCAAGCTCTCTGCCAGCCTTATCGCGTGCTACAAAGATTCAGAAAAAGTGCGCTAAATTTGGTTTTGATTGGGATTCATTGGGACCTGTTGCTGACAAAGTTCATGAAGAGATAGATGAAGTCATGGATGAAGCGCTTCAAGTCGATGTCAATCCAGAAAATCTGGAAATGGAGCTGGGGGATTTACTGTTTGCAACAGTGAATTTGGCTCGGCATGTGCAAGTTAATCCAGAATCTGCTTTAAGCAAAGCCAACTTAAAGTTTGTGCGCCGTTTTCAAGCTGTTGAGAGAAGAGTTGCCGGGCAAAATAAACAGTTACAACACTGTTCATTGCAAGAGTTGGATGAGCATTGGAACCAGATAAAGCGTGAAGAGAACAGGTCTGAAAAGTAGATACAGCGAAATGGGACAAGATTGACTCAACTATGTTTTATTTGAGTTTATTCTGTTCATGCAGTTTGATTTGAAGCAAAAAATAAAAAATTGCAGTGTGATAGATTTCACGTTGTGGCGGATAAGGGCTTCTGGTATATTTATATCCCGTCCAGAAGAAATCCATTTTCCCTCATTCAACCAATTTCAGGTTAAACATGACGACAAATTACATTTTTGTTACTGGCGGGGTTGTATCCTCTCTAGGTAAAGGTATTGCAGCAGCATCGCTTGCAGCTATTTTAGAAGCTCGTGGTCTTAAAGTGACTATGATGAAGCTTGACCCTTACATTAACGTTGACCCAGGCACTATGAGCCCAACTCAACACGGTGAGGTGTTCGTCACGGAAGATGGCGCTGAAACTGACCTTGACCTTGGTCACTACGAGCGATTCATTCGCACCAAGATGACTAAGCGCAACAACTTCACTGCAGGTCGTGTTTACGCTGACGTTCTACGTAAAGAGCGTCGTGGTGATTACCTAGGTGCAACCATTCAGGTTATCCCACACATCACTAATGCTATCAAAGATCGCGTGATCGCTGGCTCTGAAGGCCATGATGTCGCTATCGTTGAAGTGGGTGGTACGGTTGGTGATATCGAATCACTGCCATTTATGGAAGCCATTCGTCAGCTAGCAGTAGAGCTAGGCCGTGAGCGCGCGATGTTCATGCACCTGACACTGGTTCCTTACCTTGCAGCAGCGGGCGAAGTAAAAACTAAGCCGACTCAGCACTCTGTTAAAGAGTTGCTATCTATTGGTATCCAGCCAGATATTCTTGTTTGTCGCTCGGATCGTATGATCCCAGCGAATGAACGTAAAAAGATTGCTCTTTTCTGTAACGTTCAAGAAAAAGCGGTTATCTCAATGAAGGACGTAGATTCTATCTACAAGATTCCTCAACTTATCAAGTCTCAAGGTTTAGACGACCTAGTATGTTCTCGTTTCGGTATCACTGCACCTGAAGCAAATCTGTCAGAATGGGAACAGGTAATTTACGAAGAAGCGAACCCTACTGCTGAAGTGACTATCGGTATGGTTGGTAAGTACATCGAACTTCCAGATGCTTACAAATCAGTAAACGAAGCGCTTAAGCACGCAGGCCTCAAAAACCGTCTAAGCGTTAAGATTAAGTACGTTGATTCACAAGATGTAGAGAGCAAAGGCGATGAAGCACTTGCTGGTCTTGACGCAATCCTAGTTCCTGGTGGCTTCGGTGACCGTGGTGTGGAAGGCAAGATCATGGCGGCAAAATACGCTCGTGAGAACAACGTACCTTACCTAGGTATTTGTCTAGGTATGCAAGTGGCACTGATCGAATACGCACGTAACGTTGCGGGTATGGAAGGTGCACACTCAACCGAATTTAACAAAGAGACTAAGTACCCTGTAGTTGGTCTGATTACTGAGTGGGTAGATGGCGAAGGTAACGTTGAAGAACGTACTGAAGCGTCTGACCTTGGCGGCACCATGCGTCTTGGTTCACAGCTGTGTCATCTAGAAAAAGGCACTAAAGCGCGTGAACTTTATGGTAGTGCGACAATTCATGAGCGTCACCGCCACCGTTACGAAGTGAACAACAATCTTCGTCCGCAAATCGAAAAAGCAGGTCTGAAAGTATCTGGTCTGTCTGCAGACAAGAAACTGGTTGAAGTGATTGAGAATCCAGCTCACCCTTGGTTTGTAGCGGCTCAATTCCATCCGGAATTCACTTCAACACCTCGCGATGGTCACCCACTATTTGCAGGTTTCGTAAAAGCGGCTGGTCAATTCCAGCGCGGCGAATTTGAGAAGTAAAGGATACGGGCAGTAGCGTTAGTCGTGCTACTGCCTTTAATTTTGACATTATATATTCAACGAGAAGGAAACATTCAATGTCTAAGATCGTTAAAGTTCTAGGTCGTGAAATCATCGATTCACGTGGTAACCCAACTGTAGAAGCTGAAGTACACCTAGAAGGCGGTTTCGTAGGTATGGCTGCTGCTCCATCTGGCGCATCAACTGGTTCACGTGAAGCTCTTGAGCTACGTGACGGCGACAAAGCTCGTTTCCTAGGTAAAGGTGTTCTTAAAGCTGTTGAAGCTGTAAACGGTGCAATCGCTGAAGCTCTAGTTGGTAAAGACGCTAAAGACCAAGCTGCAATCGACGCAGTAATGATCGAGCTAGACGGTACTGAAAACAAATCTAAGTTCGGTGCTAACGCAATCCTAGCTGTTTCTCTAGCGAACGCTAAAGCTGCTGCTTCTGCTAAAGGCATGCCTTTATACGAGCACATCGCTGAGCTAAACGGTACTGCTGGTCAGTTCTCTATGCCTCTACCAATGATGAACATCATTAACGGTGGTGAGCACGCAGACAACAACGTTGACATCCAAGAGTTCATGATCCAACCAGTTGGCGCTAAGACTCTTAAAGAAGGTCTACGTATTGGTGCAGAAGTATTCCACAACCTAGCTAAAGTTCTTAAGTCTAAAGGCTACAGCACTGCAGTTGGTGACGAAGGTGGTTTCGCTCCTAACCTTAAGTCTAACGCTGAAGCTCTAGAAGTTATCGCAGAAGCTGTAGCTGCTGCTGGTTACGAACTAGGTAAAGACGTTACTCTAGCTATGGACTGTGCTGCATCTGAGTTCTTCGACAAAGAAGCTGGCATCTACAACATGAAAGGCGAAGGTAAGACTTTCTCTTCTGAAGAGTTCAACCACTACCTAGCTGAGCTAGCTAACCAATTCCCAATCGTTTCTATCGAAGACGGTCTAGACGAGTCTGACTGGGATGGCTTCAAGCACCAAACTGAACTACTAGGTGACAAGCTTCAACTAGTAGGTGACGACCTATTCGTTACTAACACTAAGATCCTAGCTGAAGGTATCGAGAAAGGCGTAGCTAACTCTATCCTTATCAAGTTCAACCAAATCGGTTCTCTAACTGAGACTCTAGCTGCAATCAAGATGGCTAAAGACGCAGGTTACACAGCTGTAATCTCTCACCGTTCTGGCGAAACTGAAGATGCAACTATCGCTGATCTAGCGGTAGGTACTGCTGCAGGTCAAATCAAGACTGGTTCTATGAGCCGTTCTGACCGTGTTGCTAAGTACAACCAGCTAATCCGTATCGAAGAAGCTCTAGGCGCTAAAGCTCCTTTCAACGGTCTTAAAGAAGTTAAAGGTCAATAATTCGTCCTGAATTATTAGCTTAAAGCTTTTGAGAAACGCTCTACTTCGGTAGGGCGTTTTTTTTATTGATAAGAACTTATTGAAAAGTAAGCAAAGTAATAACGTTTTTTACGCAAAATATCTGTAAAACTAGCCCTGACCTTTTCAGTGAGTTAAGTACTTTCAGGGGAGTAGATTGGATTTTGCTCCAAAAACGTCATTCCTTTGCTGTTTGTGCGTGAAGGTGTGGTATTTCCGTAGCAAAACCAAATTGCAGGACTAGAGCACGGTGTTGATTGGAACTCTGTACTTCCAATTACAGATGTTTTGCTTAGGAAATATCATTCCTTCGCCTACTTCGCTATCGGCTTAGAGTTTTTAATCGCTATGGCTCTACGCTTCTCCATCTCAGTGCGAATATCAGCGCCTTTGAAGCCATCTTTTATTATGTCTTGTACGTTTACCGAAACAGCCGCTTGGTAGGCTTGCTCAAAGATCGCCTTTTGCGGGTAGTCGATATCTTCAAACCCAGTGCGACCTCGCGAATCCGCCATGCAGCAGAGCAGGATATCTTGCAGGCGTTCTGGCTTGCGCCAAACATCAAACTTGTTTAGCACTTTGAGCTTGGTTTCTGGGCGTAGTTCGGCAGCACGATGGATATTAGAGTGCTGTTCGCAAACTAACAGTGCCAGTTCCTTAAACTCATTGGGTACGTGCACTCGCTCACATAGGGCTTTAATGATTTTTAGCCCAGTGTGACAGTGCATTTTATGGCTTGGCCATTCTGATTCAGGCGTAACACCTTTGCCCAAGTCATGGACTTGAGAGGCAAAGCGTACTGGTAATGAATCACTCAGCAATGCGGCTTGTTTGGCGACCATTAATGTGTGAACACCCGTATCAATTTCAGGATGCCATTTTTCGGGTTGAGGAACGCCAAACAGCGCGTCTAATTCAGGTAGCACGACTTTTAAAGCGCCGCACTGTTGAAGTACCGATATGAATATTTGCGGATTTTGAGTCGACAGCGATTTACACCACTCTTGCCAAACTCGCTCTGGGGTCAGGTGTTTAAGCTCACCAGATTCTGCTATCTCACGCATCAACTCAATAGTTTCACTTGCAACATTAAAGCCTAAATGATGGAGCTTGGCAGCAAAACGAGCAACGCGCAGTACACGCAAGGGATCTTCGGTAAACGCGTCTGAGACGTGACGTAAGATCCGATCTTCAAGATCGCGTTGGCCGTTGAATGGATCGACAATATTGCCCTCTGGATCTTGCGCCATGGCATTAATGGTCAGATCGCGTCTGAGCAGATCCTCTTCTAGAGTGACATCCGCAGCAAAATAGCACTCGAAGCCTGTGTAACCCGAGCCCGTCTTTCTCTCGGTTCTGGCTAGGGCGTGCTCTTCTTTGTTTACTGGGTGGAGAAAAACAGGGAAGTCTTTGCCTACCGCTGTATAGCCTTTGCTTAGTAACTCTGCAGGCGTCGAACCAACTACGACCCAATCTCTATCGTAGACTTCAATATTCAGCAGTTGATCGCGAACTGCGCCGCCGACGAGGTATCTTTGCACTTAGCTCTCCCTTTTGGTTAGTTTGGCATTGGCTAATTGTGCTAGCAATGGTACTTTTCTTAGCACTGAATTCCTAGAGAAGAGAGTCATGTATCAACAACATTTTGCTCTGACAGAGTTACCGTTTTCCATTGTGCCTAACTCTCGTTTCTTGTTTCAAAGTCGGCGCCATAAAGAGGCACTGTTCCAAATCCAAGCTGGACTGGGTGAGGGTGGTGGTTTTGCTATGCTGACTGGCGAAGTTGGAACGGGCAAAACGACTATTGCAAAATCGATATTAAAAACTCTCGCAGACAACACCCGCGCCGGGTTGATTTTAAATCCGACCTTCTCAAATATAGAGTTGCTTGAAGCGATATGTGATGAATTCGGTATCCTCTATGAGGAAAACTCTTCTCTTAAGCAACTCAACCAACTTATTCATCAGTTCCTATTAGATAATCATGCCAACGGTGTACAAACCCTATTAGTTATCGATGAAGCTCAACACTTGTCGGCTGATGTACTTGAGCAACTGCGTCTGCTTACTAACTTAGAAACTGACAGCAAAAAGCTATTGAAAGTACTGCTGATTGGTCAGCCAGAATTACAGCAAAAGTTGCAGATGCCGCAGTTAAGGCAACTGGCTCAACGTATCACTGGCCGCTATCACCTACTGCCGCTAAATCAAGATGAAACTCGCGACTATATAAAGTTTCGACTGGCTTTGGCTGGAGGCTCTCCTGAATTGTTTAACGGGCAATCCATTAAATATATCGCTCGTCAAACGCAGGGCATTCCGCGTCTGATTAACCTTGTGTGTGATGCTAGCCTAAAGCAAGCGTACAGTATCGGAGAGCGTCAACCTAGTCGTTCGACAGTGGAAGGCGCTTGTGATGATGTGATGCGTTTCCAAACTGGCTCGGTTCAATATTCGCCACAGCAATCGTCTACCAATACGTTTCGTCTCTCCCCAGTGTTAATGGCAAGCTTGGTGGGCGGAGTGCTGTCCGTAGCCGCTTACTACTATACCCCAAATGTGCTTATACCCTATGTGAACACTTACTTACATCAGCAGTACCCAATTGTTGAGGCTATTGAACAGGAGAAGCAAGTTTTCCCTCAAGCTTTGAAGCAGTTACTAAATCAAGCCAGTGACCAGGAAGCTGCGATTGCCACACTCTATAAAGTTTGGGGCTACCGCGCTTCGGTATTGGATCAAATGTGCTTGGACAGTGGAGATGACCTTTTTCGCTGCACACTAGCTAACGGCCCTTTAGAACAAGTTTTAGAATCCAATGTTCCAGTCGTTCTCACACTTAATATCGATGGGCAACTTCGCTATGCCGTATTGTACAAAGTCATACAGAGCCAGGTGCAACTGTTGCTAGGTGAGCAGATGCTTGAGTTCGACCGCAAGTGGTTGAGTACTATCTGGCAAGGTGAGTATCGCGAGATATGGCAAAGCTACTGGCAAGAGACCTTAAAACCAGGAATGGAAGGGCAGGCGATTGCAGTTTTAGATCAGCACCTGTCGCAGGTGTTAGGTGAAAAACCGTCGGGTAGTCGGCTATTTGATGAGCGAATAAAGCGCAAGGTGGAGCTGTTCCAACGTTGGCAAGGACTCACCGTTGATGGTATCGCCGGTCAGAGAACTCTTAAGCTACTGGAGAAACTGTCTCAACAACAAGCGCCAAGATTAATGTCTCAAGAGGTGAGCGAAAATGTCTAAAGTTATGCAAGCCTTGGAAAGCTCAGAGCGAAGCCATCAAACATCTGGTCATCTTTACCAGCAGCCTGGTTACTTAGCGTCAGTGCAAAAGTCTAGGTCGAACCTAACGATTAGAATCACGCTTGCGATACTCCCACCTTTGTTGGTTACTGGAGCTGTCTGTTACCAAACCTATCAAATCGAAAAGCAGAAATGGTTAGCGGAGAATGTTGCTCAGTCGGTAATTGTTGAAGTCCCTTTTGAGTTTCAAGTAACACAAGCGCCTGACTTAGGCCCGCTGGAAGCCACCTATCGAAATCATCAAAGTAGTGGTAGTAGTGATGGGTTAATTCAAGCAGAGCAAGAGGCTAAAACACTGGTTGCGTCTCCTGCTAGCAGTACTCAGGGTGATGCTGTAAGCGGTAGCGATGACTTACTTGCTGGGCTGGATTTGTCGCAACTCTCCCCTGAGTTAGCACAACGCTTTGAGTCGGCGTTAAATAGCGAAACAGAGCAAGTGCAATCACAGCGCAACGAGCAGGCATCTAATTTGTCCCATCAAGCAGAGCGTTGGTATGGCAAATTGCCTGCAATGAACTTTCAGACTCATGTCTATTCAAGTAAACCAAATAAGCGTTGGGTGAAGATCAACGGTGTGGAATACAACCAAGGGGAATGGGTCAACAGTGATATTGAACTGGTGGTGATTGAGCCTCAGTCCTGCTTGATTCGCTTTAGAAGAGAGCTGATACGGGTACCTGCTCTCTATGACTGGAAGGGATAGTCTCAGTCTGAAAAAGCTATAGCGATCAAAAAAGGCCACAATCGTGGCCTTTTTGCTATCTAATGATTTGGCTTATGCCCAACCATTAGGTGAACGCTTTCTACGTGGAATGATATGAGGCAGTATCAAGCCAAATAGTAGGCCAATTCCCGCAACACCACCACCGTACATAAAGTACTTAAGCAGCAGATCATCTTTTTGTGTGTCTAGCTTAGCGCGCAGCTTACGAACTTCCTCTTGAGAAGCTGATAGCTGCTTGCTCATATCGCTGTAACCTTGTTCTAGTTCACTGATTTGCGTGTTACGAGTCTCTAGTGAGTCAATTAGGCCCGCTTTCTCTTGGTCTGCGTTTGAACGTGCATTCGCTAGCTTCTCTTTTACATCAGCCAGCTCTTTCTCAAGCTTAGGGAGGCGAAGCGCCATACTTTCTTGCTTGGTTACGAAACGGCTTTCAACCCAACCTTTACGACCTTTGCTATCTTGAACTTGAGTGTAGCCAGTGTCGCGGTTAGCAGAGATAAGCTTCACTTTATCGCCCGCATCCACGCTACCAATAATACGGAATTGGTTGCTTGGGCCAGAATGCATGTAAGTGAATAGTTTATCAGAGATGTAGCGGTCTTGAGCCAACGCTGCCGGAACAGCAAGCATTGATGCTAAAACGAAGCAAACCAGTTTTTTCACGGTAAATCCTTTAACAGTCTAAGAGGGTCTGCAAACCCATTTTCTATTTCTTTGCTAACGCCAAATAGTAAGTAGTTTCTGGGTTGACTGCAACAAAGAAGGGAGGCTTAGCCTCCCTTTATGCGGTTTTGAGTCAATAATGACAACGATTTAACAAATCACTGACTTAATTGATTACACAAACATTGCTTGAATTGCGTAGAAGAATACCACAGCAAGTAGTGCACCTGCTGGTAGAGTAACAATCCAAGAAGCAACAATGTTACGTACTACGCCAAGGTTTAGCGCCGCAATACCACGTGCAAAACCAACCCCCAATACTGCACCAACTAGAGTTTGAGTGGTAGAGATTGGTAAGCCAGTACCCGATGCTAGTACTACAGTACAAGCTGTTGCTAGCTGAGCAGCAAAACCACGGCTAGGAGTTAGCTCTGTAATACCCGTACCTACGGTAGCCATAACTTTATGACCAAGAGTTGCAAGACCAACAACGATACCGAAACCACCTAGAGGTAGAATCCACCATGCGATGGTGCTCTTACCGGTAATCTCACCCATGTGCTCTACTGTTGATACAACCGCAGACAGTGGACCAATCGCGTTAGCTACGTCGTTCGAGCCGTGAGCAAATGCCATCGCACACGCCGTGATCACCATTAGCACACTGAAGATACCTTCAACGCCAGCGAACCCGTGGTCATCTTCGCGGCTCGCAAACTTCTTCTGGATGTAGATGTAACCACCAATCATGATGATTGCTGATACACCCGCTGCCCATGCCCAAGCTTCGCCGTTTGATAGGTGAAGACCTACGTGTTTAAGACCTTTCTTGATCGTTACCAGAGCGATAACCAT
Organism: Vibrio sp. M260118; assembly: GCF_036533755.1. NCBI lineage: Bacteria > Pseudomonadati > Pseudomonadota > Gammaproteobacteria > Vibrionales > Vibrionaceae > Vibrio > Vibrio sp. M260118. Next base: position 14,668 of record NZ_JATABG010000014.1, read on the forward strand.
AGTGGTGATAAACATGTATACAGGAACAAAGCGTTTTGCGTTAAATAGAGGTTTCTCGGTATCGAAAATCAGTCGCTGAGCGCTGACAAAAATCACGTAGGCAAAGAAGCCTGAAATAACTGGTGTAATGATCCAGCTACCAACGATACCTTGTACTGAGCCCCAGTCTACCGCCTCTGTACCTACAGATACACATGCAAAACCGATGATGGCACCGATGATTGAGTGAGTCGTAGAAACAGGCCAACCCATGTAAGAAGCAAGCAGTAGCCATGTACCTGCAGCAAGAAGTGCAGACATCATACCGTAGACGAGTACGTCAGGTTGGTGAGCAAATAGGGACGTTTCAATTACGCCTTTACGGATAGTGTCGGTTACTTCACCACCTGCTAAATATGCACCGGCAAATTCAAAGATCATCGCGATGATGATTGCTTGTTTAACCGTTAGAGCCTTTGAGCCTACTGATGTACCCATCGCATTAGCAACGTCATTCGCGCCAATACCAATCGCCATCAAAAAGCCAAATAGTGCTGCAATAATAATCAGGACAGTGCCGTAGTTCGCAAGGATATCCATCGTAATACCTAGTTGTTGATAACAAGCGGAGCAAAATTTAAGCACGAAAAAGCCCCTTAAGCGTGTCAGTATTTATCGCTTAAAAGGGGTGTGAACTAGTTTGATGCTCTTCGTTATTTGGTTAACTTATTTTATGAGCGAGATAACATTACTTCTAGACGCGCACCAACACGCTGCGCCTGATCAGCAATACCACCTACCCACTCTAGAATTTTGTAAAGGAACATCACATCAATCGGATTCAGGTCTGCTTCAAGCGCCATTAATTGTTGGCGAAGTTCAACCTGCATCGCGTCAGTGTCGTCCTCAATCACATCCAGTTGATGGATCATTTCAGCCACGAGTGTTACTTCACGGCCTTTGAATCCAGTTTCCAATAACTCATCAAGCTCATTGATAACTTTTTGTGCTTGGTTAGCTGCGTCTAAACAGCGCTTTACGTAAGCAATAAAGTTTTCTTGAAGAGGTTCAGGGATAGTCATTTGACGGCCGTATACGCGACCAGAAATGTCTTTAGCAAGGTTTGCTAGTTTGTCTTGCTGCGTTAGTAGTTCTAGCATGTCGCTACGATCTACAGGCATAAACAAACCGCGAGGAAGTTTTAGACGAATTTCACGCTTTAACACGTCGGCTTCTTTCTCTAGATGAGAAATCTGGGCACGAATTTCAGCTGCTTTATCCCAATCACCCTTTGAACTTACTTCAAAGAAATTGACTAGGTGCGAGCAACATTCGTTTACACACACAACGTGGCGCTGCAAAGGTTTAATAGGGGACTTTGCAAATAACCCCATAATTGTATTTACTGGCATGGTCATTCAACCCAATTAATATAACCTAAAAACTAACATACACCATTTCATGGCGAAATGTTGAACGATGGCTATAAAGGCGCGCATGTTAACCCATTAAATCACTCATTAAAACTGTTTTAGATCATCAATAGGGCGATATTTCTTTCTTGCCGAGTAAGAAAATTGGCAATATCCTGTTGCTATCAGCGTTGAAAGGTAAAACTATGGAAACCGAGATAGAACTGAAGTTTTTTGTTTCTCCCGATTTTTCAGAGACTTTGCGACAAAAGATCTCCGAAACAAAAGTACTTCAGCACAGTTGTCGAGAGTTAGGGAACACTTATTTCGATACGCCAGACCAGTGGTTACGTCAATATGACATTGGGCTTCGTATTCGTCGTTTTGATGGTGTCTATGTACAAACAGTGAAAACTGCCGGGCGTGTTGTGGCCGGTTTACACCAAAGACCTGAGTTCAATGCAGAGCATGACAGCAACGAGCCTGACCTAACCTTACACCCGCAAGATATTTGGCCAGCAGGGAAAGATGTCGCCACCTTGCAAGCTGAGCTACAACCTCTATTTTCGACCAATTTCACACGTGAGCAGTGGCTGATTGGTATGCCAGATGGTAGCCAAGTCGAAGTGGCCTTTGACCAAGGTAAAGTAGAAGCGAATGGCAAAGACGATCCTATCTGTGAAGTTGAACTAGAGCTTAAATCTGGTCAAACCGATGCGCTGTTTACCCTAGCGAGAAGCTTTTCTGAGCAAGGAGGTATGCGTTTAGGCAACTTGAGTAAAGCCGCTAAGGGCTATCGTTTGGCGATGGACTATGCTGGCGATGAAGTGAAGCCTCTATCTTTAGTTAGCACTGATAAGACGGACACGGTTGAGTCCTGCTTTATTAACTCGCTAGAACACGCGCTGACTCACTGGCACTACCATGAGCAGATCTACACCGAGCGTGAGTCTATTGAAGCGGTACACGAAATTAAAAACTCGCTCAGTTTCATCCGCCAGATTTTGACTGTATATGGTGGTGTGGTCCCGCGCCGTGCCAGTGCCATTTTGCGTCAAGAGCTCAAGTGGTTAGAGCAAGACCTTGAGTGGTTGAACGATTATGACTATTTAGAAGACCTACTCGACGACAAAGGTCATGCGCTGCGTAAACTGGATGCGCGCAAGTTCTTAGTTGGTGAGTTAACTGAACTTCAGGAGCAACTGCCAAATCGCGAGCAGATTCTAGAACTGCTTAACTCAGCTCGTTATACCGGATTGCTACTTGATCTGAGCCGTTGGATCTTAACCCGCGGATGGCAGCCATTTTTAGATGATAAATCTAGAGAGAAGATGGCGCTCAATGTTGAACATTTCTCTGTGCAGCAACTGGACCGTACTTGGGCTGAGCTTATTGAGGCTTTCCCGCCGGAGCAAACCCTCACTAGTGCAGATTACATCCAGCAGCAGTATCGCTTGATGCGTAACCTCTATACTGGGGTGAGCTTTGCGAGCTTATTCGATATTGAAGAGCGTGATGGCTTCCGCCTGCCTTGGAGTGATTTGCTCCATGGTACCGATGATCTGCTTAAGCTGAAAACATTGGAGCAATTGGTGGAAAAGCTAGAGGGCGAAGAGCGAGAACAGCTTGAGCGATGGCTAGCACGCCAAGAGAGCTCGATTCTTCATGCGATGGAGCAGACGCGAGTTATCTGTATCGAAGCGGAACCGTACTGGCGTGATTAAAGCGGCGGAATTAAGTACAAAGGGATCGTTAATGATCCCTTTTTTGTTGCTGTTGTTCAATTCGCTCTAAACGTTCGAGTATTTCATTTTGTTTTTCTACTACCTCTAGCAGCAGGCGCTCTTTATGTTCGGAGCGATGGGTCTGGGACTTTGATGGTGACGTTATCATTGATGTGACCAGTCCAGAGATCATACCGAACAATCCTACGCCACATATGATCAAGCCAGCGGCTAGAATACGCCCCCCATCCGTGACCGGATAGTGATCGCCGTAACCCACAGTAGAAATCGTCACAAGCGCCCACCACATAGCATCGCCACCATCACGAATATTGGCATCAGCCGAATGGCCTTCTAGAAACAGCATCATGCTTGAGCCTACAGTTAGTAAAATCACCATCAGTAGCAGAATAGAAGCTAAGGTGGTCTCTTGTCTATTCTTTAGTAGTTGACTGATGACGCCACGGCTTGAGCGGATAACCAATATCACTCGCAAAATTGAGAATAATCTTGCGTAGCGCAGCGGCTCAACCATAGGGATACTTGCCACGAAATCTATCCAGTGGCGGTGCATGAATTGCACACGGTTTGCGGAGCGGATCAAATCTATACTTAATTGCAGTATGAATATGCTGCAGATTACAAAGTCTAGGCCGATAAGTACTTGTCGAGTTTTTGGGTCTAACGGAAAAAATAACAGGCCAGAGATCACAAATAGCGCCATAAAAGACAAGATTAGTGATAGCAAGCTCATCGGCTTTGTATCGTTTTTGATATTATCTTTATTCATACGAGGCTCGAAATAAATAAAATGCAGTGAAACCAGAGGATTGAGTCCCCAATACGCTCACTCTAGTACAAAGCGCTGCAAATACAAAATAGACAAAATGGAGAACGAACAATGACCAAATTGGCGTTTAAGCCATGGGAGAAGGTGATCACTGATGTGCGCCTAGTACCCAAGATGGTAATGTTGATGGTGTTCAGTACTGTGCTGATCATTGGTAAGCAGTTGTGGGACGCGAGTACTTTCTACGAATCTATTTTGGCAGTTTCGCAAAATGCGCAAGTTGCTCAAGAGCACTACGAAGCGTATTTAGTTCAAGTTGTTTGGCAGACGGTAATTATGATCGCAGTATTTGTGGTCTTGCTGTTGTTTGCTGCTCGCGTGATGCTACGTCAAACTCAGTACTTGAGTGACTCGATTAAATTGATGGCGCAAAAAGACCTCTCTTCGCCGATCGATATGGAATGTAAAGACGAGTACGGTGATGTAGCGCGTGAATTAGAAAAAACTCGTACGCAGCTTCACGAAGTGATCCGTATGCAGGTTGATGCTTCTCAAGAGCTAGCGGGATTGACTGAAGTGATGACGCTTAGCATGTCTGAAACCAAAGAGTCTGCGCAAGAAGAGTTCAATGAGATTGATCAACTAGCGACCGCAATGAGCGAGATGACCTCAACGGTACAAACTGTCGCTGACCATGCGCAAAATGCGTCTTCATTGACTGAAAGTGCTTCAACTCAGGCAGCAACAGGTCAACGTTTTGTCCAAGATACAGTGGTTAAAATCAGTGAGCTTTCACAAGATATCTCAGCATCAGCTCAAGCGGTGAACCAAGTAGAAGAGAGTGTTGAATCGATTGGTAGTGTTGTAGGTACGATTCAAGGCATCTCTGAACAGACTAACCTTTTAGCACTTAATGCTGCTATCGAAGCGGCGCGAGCAGGTGAAGCTGGGCGTGGTTTTGCGGTTGTTGCAGATGAAGTACGTAACCTTGCACAGCGCACTCAACAAGCAACAGTTGAAATCCAAGAGATGATCACTCAGTTACAATCGAGTGCAAACTCAGCGGTAGAGCTGATGGAGAAGAGTGTAGTAGAAGCGGCAGAGGGCGTTGAACTGGTGACCAATGCAGGTAGCGAGTTGGATGGCATTGTTGGACAGGTTAATCAAATCAACGATATGAACTTCCAGATTGCAACAGCGGCTGGCGAACAGAGCAGTGTGGCAGAAGAGATGAACCAGAACCTGACCAATGTACGTGAATTGGTTGAAGCATCAGTGACAGTGGTATCTGAGCTACTGGAAACGTCTGAAATCATGCAGCAGAACGCTGAAGAGTTAGACCAAAAAATTACTTCATTTAAGGTTTAGCTTCTCAACTTAACCGATACAAAACGCCCACTAACTACTAGTGGGCGTTTTTTATTGATATAAATAAGGGGTTACCCTTCTCTTGATTGGCATTTCTCTACAAGGATGAATCATGCAATTGCCCGACAGTCTGAGCGCTATTTCCCACTCTGCCCTTGAATCATTATCTGAATCGCAAGCGATTGAAAGCTGGCCACAAGATTTGCGACAGCAGTTAAGCTACGTAGCGGGTTTAAGCAAATTTATAACTGAAACGCTGTGTAGTGATGAGCATTTAACTCATCAACTGCCAAATATGCTCGCAGAAAGCTCACGCTGTGAAAAATACCGAGAGCGTTTAGCTGAACTATTGAGTCAGTGCAGTGATGAGGTTCAAGGCCATCGAGTATTAAGGCAATTTCGCAATCGAGAGATGACCTATATTGCATGGCGTGATTTTACAGCGTCATGGCAGCTTGAGGAGAGCTTGGAGCATTTGTCGCAACTGGCAGAAGCGATGATCTTTGAAACCTACCAATGGCAATACAAAGCGTGTTGTGAACAGTGGGGAACGCCGACCAACGCGGAAGGTAAAGCGCAACCTATGCTTATTATCGGTATGGGTAAGCTTGGTGGGGGAGAGCTTAACTTTTCATCTGATATCGATCTGATCTTTACCTATCCTGAGAATGGTGAGACTCAAGGCACTCGCCGCAGTATCGCCAACGCACAGTTTTTTACTCGCTTAGGGCAGCGGATCATTAAGGCTTTAGACCAGCAAACTTTTGATGGCTTCTGTTATCGCGTTGATATGCGTTTACGCCCGTTCGGAGACAGCGGCCCACTCGTTATGAGCTATGCGGCACTAGAAGATTACTATCAAGAGCAAGGCCGTGATTGGGAACGCTACGCAATGATCAAAGCGCGTGTAATGGGCAGCGAAATGTACCCGCAATACCAAGAGCTGCGTCAAATGCTGCGTCCGTTTGTCTTCCGTCGCTACATTGATTTCAGTGCGATTCAGTCCTTGCGTCGAATGAAATCGATGATCAGTAGCGAAGTTCGCCGTCGTGGATTAAGCAACAACATTAAGCTTGGTGCTGGTGGCATTCGCGAAATTGAGTTTATCGCTCAAGTGTTTCAGCTGATTCGTGGCGGTCGCGAGCCGAGCTTGCGTCAACGAGGTCTATTACAAACTATCGACGCCATTGAGGAACTTGAACAGTTAGAGGCGAGTGAGACTGTTCAGTTGCGTGCAGCATATAAGTTCCTGCGCCGTTTAGAGAACCTTCTTCAAGCTATGGCTGACAAGCAGACGCAGACTCTACCTGAGTCGGATATTGAGCAGCTACAGTTAGCCGTGGCAATGGGGTTCGAGCAGTGGCCAGAACTGATGTCTGAGGTTAAACAGCATATGGCTAACGTCCATGCAGTGTTTGACACTCTAATCGGCGCGGAAGAGGAAGAGGCGCAAGATATTGCTCCGCATTTCAATGAACTGTGGGATATGGCGGCGAAACAAGATGTGATTGAGCACATTTTGCAGCAAGACATCAAAGTCGATGATCCACAAAGAATGGCGCAAACCATTATTGAGTTTAAGCGAGACCTCGCGAAGAAGACCCTAGGTCCTCGTGGTCGCGAAGTGTTGAATAAGCTGATGCCAAAGATCTTCGCCGCTATCTATAGCCATAAAGATGCCAAGTTTGGTTTGCCGCGTGTGCTTCACTTATTGCATAAAATCGTCACCCGCACCACGTACTTGGAGTTACTTGATGAACATCAAGCGGCTTTGGTACAGCTAGTTCGATTGTGTACTGCAAGTCCAATGATTTCGGAACAGTTGGGGCGTTATCCGATCTTATTGGATGAGTTGATTGATCCTCAGCAGCTCTACAATCCAGTCCCTCTGGAGAGCTATCGTACTGAACTGCGCGATTTCCTTGCTCGCATTCCAGAAGATGATATGGAACAACAGATGGAGGCGCTGCGTCAGTTTAAACAGATCTGTATCTTAAGAATTGCCGCAGCCGACATTGCGGAAGTGTTGCCAGTAATGAAGGTGAGTGATCACTTAACCTATCTTGCCGAGGCGATCGTTGAGTCGGTAATCAACCAAGCTTGGTTGCAGATGAAGGAGAAATACGGTGAGCCAACACACGTCAAAGAGCGTGATGGCAAAGGTTTCGCTGTAGTTGGTTACGGAAAAGTTGGCGGTTGGGAGCTTGGTTATAATTCAGATCTCGATATTGTGTTTATGCATGATTGCCCTGTTCACGTATACACAGATGGAAAGAAAGAGATTGATGGACGTCAGTTTTATCTACGCTTAGCACAGCGAATTATCCATATCTTCTCCACTCGAACAGCGTCGGGGATCTTGTACGAAGTCGATACTCGCCTACGTCCTTCGGGGGCTTCTGGCCTGTTGGTTAGCCCAACCGATGCCTTTGATGAGTACCAGCGCCAAGAAGCGTGGACATGGGAGCATCAAGCGCTTGTTCGTGCGCGTATGATCTACGGTGATGAACCGCTGCAACAAGCATTTGCCCAAACTCGTCACGACATTCTTAGCCTAGAGCGAGACGAAGCTAAGCTGATTAAAGATGTGTCTGAAATGCGGGTGAAAATGCGCGACCATCTTGGTGGTAAAAAAGCAGGTCGCTTTATGCTTAAGCAAGATCCTGGTGGGATCACCGACGTGGAATTTTTAGCTCAGTACCTTGTCTTACGCTACAGCCACCAAAAACCTAAGCTGACCCGTTGGAGTGACAACGTGCGGATTTTCGAAAGTATGATGGCGCAAGGAATCATGGAAGAGGGGGCTGCGATGGCATTGACCAATGCCTACACGACAATGCGTGATCAAATTCATCACCGCAACTTGTTGAACTTGGATGCCGATGTTGCTGAGGACAAATTCGCCAGCGAGCGTGAGCTTGTGACGAAACTATGGCATGAGTGGTTAGAATAGCGATGAATTATGCTAAACTCTTGCCCGAAATAGAATTTGGAGAACCATAATGAAGCCAATCCTACCTAACTACAGCGATTCTGGAGTGCTGATCATCGGCGACGTCATGTTAGATCGCTACTGGTACGGCCCGACTGGACGAATCTCACCAGAAGCCCCTGTTCCTGTAGTAAAAGTAGAAAACAATGAGGAGCGCCCTGGTGGTGCTGCAAACGTAGCAATGAACATCGCCTCTCTTGGCGGTCATGCTCATATTGTTGGCTTAACAGGAATTGATGAGCCTGCAAAAGTACTCAACGAAACGCTATCTGCACTGAAAGTGAAATGTGATTTTGTTGGCTTACCAAATTACCCAACTATTACTAAGCTTCGCGTGCTGAGCCGAGGTCAGCAATTGATCCGATTGGATTTTGAAGACAAGTTTGAAAACGTCGACGCTGAGCTGATCTTAGACCGTATGGAACAAGCACTGCCAAAAGTAAAATCGGTGGTACTGTCTGATTACGCGAAAGGTGCTCTGGAGCATGTACAACAGTTTATTCAGAAAGCGCGCGCCGCTAAAGTGCCTGTGTTTATCGACCCTAAAGGTGCAGACTTTGAACGTTACCGCGGTGCAACACTGCTAACGCCAAACATGGCTGAATTCGAGCTTGTTGTTGGTAAAGTTAAGTCTGAAGAAGAGCTAGTTGAAAAGGGCTTAGCACTACTTGAAGAGTTTGATTTTGAAGCGCTACTTGTGACTCGTAGTGAGCATGGTATGACGCTACTACGTCGCGATCAGGAACCATTCCACCTACCGACTCAAGCAAAAGAAGTGTACGACGTTACAGGTGCTGGTGATACGGTAATTTCTGTACTGGCAGCTTCTGTCGCAGCGGGTAAACCTCTTGATGAAGCGTGTGCTCTAGCCAATGCAGCCGCGGGTGTGGTTGTTGGCAAACTGGGTACATCAACGGTTTCTACTATCGAGCTTGCAGAAGCGGTTCATGGTAGCCAAGACACTGACTTTGGTGTAATCGCTGAGCAAGGCTTGATTGAAGCTGTGAAAAAGGCGCAAGCGAAAGGCGAGAAGGTGGTCATGACCAATGGCTGTTTCGATATTCTTCACGCAGGTCATGTCTCTTATTTAAACCATGCCTCTGAGCTCGGTGACCGCTTGATTGTTGCAGTGAATACCGATGAATCAGTGAAACGCCTTAAAGGCCCTGGCCGCCCGGTGAACCCGACAGATCGCCGTATGGCAGTATTAGCCGGTCTTGGTGCGGTTGATTGGGTAGTGCCTTTTGGTGAAGATACGCCGCAGCGTTTGATCTCTGAAGTTCTACCTGACTTGCTAGTAAAAGGTGGTGATTACAAGCCAGAAGAGATTGCTGGTGGTAAAGAAGTTATCGCCAATGGTGGTGAAGTGAAGGTACTTAACTTCGAAGATGGTTGTTCCACCACTGAGATTATCGATGCAATTAAAGGTGGTCGAGGCTAGTTTCTATTACGAATCAAAAAATGCTCGCTAAATGGCGAGCATTTTTATATCCAACACATATAAAAATGGAGCCGGTTGGCTCCATTTTTTGATAAAGAGTTGATTACTCTTCTAGGTCACCACAGAAGCGGTAGCCTTCACCGTGAATCGTTGCAATGATTTCTGGTGTACCAGAAACTGATTCAAAGTGCTTACGAATACGACGAATTGTTACGTCAACAGTACGGTCATGTGGCTTAAGCTCACGACCTGTCATTTTCTTAAGCAGGTCTGCACGAGTTTGGATCTTGCCCGGGTTTTCACAGAAGTGAAGTAGGGCACGGAACTCAGAGCGTGGTAGCTTGTAGCCATCGCCACTAGGGCTAACTAATGAGCGGCTGTTGATATCTAGTACCCAACCATTGAACTCATATTTTTCTACGCTACGCTTCTCTTCACTTACAGCACTAGAGTTCATTGAGCGATTGAGTAGGTTACGAGCACGGATAGTC